>NZ_LZKV01000055.1:0-33086 GCF_001672995.1 Mycobacterium sp. 1482292.6
ATGTCGCAGGCGTAGAAGTTCACGAAGTCCCCGTATGACCCGATGGCGCGCCCGATCATGTTCAACGCGGTCGGCACCTTCTTCAGGTAGTCCTGCAGTTGATCCTGCTGGTCGATCAGCGGCTGCTGGACGGCGTCCAGGTAGTTGATCGTCTTGTGCAGCAGGCCGCGGTTTTCGGCCAGCAGGTCGGCAACCGTGCCGACCGCGTTGAACATGATCGGGCGCGCCATCGGGTCATACGGGGACTTCGTGAACTTCTACGCCTGCGACATCACCCTGAAGATCAACGGTCTGCAGGCCGGCGGCCCGGTCCGCACGGTCCGGCTGTTCCAGCAGCCGACGGGTAGGTGCACGCCGCAATGAGAACTCTCGAACCCCCGAACCGGGTCCGCATCGGGCTGATGGGCATCGTCGTCACGGTGCTGGTGATCGGAGTGGGCCAAAGCTTCACCAGCGTCCCGATGTTGATGGCCAAACCGCATTACTACGGGCAGTTCGCCGATACCGGCGGTCTCAGCAAGGGCGATAAGGTGCGCATCGCCGGCGTGGACGTCGGCAAGGTGGAGGGTCTCAAGATCGACGGCGATCACATCGTGATCCAGTTCAACGCCGGCACCGCGACCTTCGGCACCGAGAGCAGGCTGGCCGTCAAGACGGACACCATCCTCGGAAAGAAGGTGCTCGAACTCGAGCCGCGCGGCAGCCAGACGCTGCGGCCCGGGTCGACGTTGCCGATCGGCCAGAGCACCACGCCCTATCAGATCTACGACGCGTTCTTCGACGTCACCAAGGCCGCGCAGGGCTGGGACATCGATGCCGTCAAGCAGTCGCTGCACGTGCTGTCGCAGACCATCGACCAGACCTACCCGCACCTGAGCCCCGCGCTCGAAGGCGTGGCCAAGTTCTCCGACACCATCGGCAAGCGCGACGAAGAGGTCAAGCACCTGCTCGGCCAGGCCAACCAGGTGGCGGGCATCCTCGGTGACCGTAGCGACCAGATCGACCGGGCGCTGGTCAACGCCAAGACCCTGCTGGCCGCCTTCAACGAACGCGGCCAGGCCATCAACGCCCTGCTGAGCAACGTCGCGGCGTTCTCCGAACAGGTCAAGGGCCTGATCAACGACAACCCGAACCTCAACCACGTGCTGGAGCAGCTGCGCACCGTAAGCGACATCTTGGTGCAGCGCAAAGACGATCTGGCCAACGGTTTCACCGAGGTCGGCAAGTTTCTGCCGTCGCTGAACGAGGCCATCGCCTCCGGCCCGTTCTTCAAGGTGGTGCTGCACAACCTGGCGCTGTACCAGATTTCGCAGCCCTGGGTAGACGCCGCCTTCAAGAAGCGCGGCATCGACCCGGAGAACTTCTGGCGCAGTGCGGGATTGCCGGCCTACCGGTTCCCCGACCCCAACGGCACCCGGTTCCCCAACGGCGCGCCGCCGCCGGCACCGCCGGTGCTCGAGGGCACGCCCGATCACCCGGGTCCGGCCGTCCCGCCGGGATCGCCGTGCTCGTACACGCCGGCCAATCCGGGCGGCAACGTCACCGTCGGGGACGAGGGTCTGCCGCGGCCGTGGAACCCGTTGCCCTGTGCGGGCGCGACGACGGGCCCGTTCGGTGGGCCGGGCTTCCCCGCGCCGGTCGACGTGATGACGTCGCCGCCCAACCCCAACGGTCTGCCGCCCACGCCGGGCATCCCGATCGCGGGCCGGCCGGGCGACCCGCCGCCAGACGTTCCGGGCACCCCGGTGCCGTTGCCGGCGCAAGCACCGCCGGGCGCGCGCACCGAGAACCTGGCGCCGGCCGGGCCGACGCCGCCACCGTCGACGTTCGCGCCGGGCTTCCCGCCGGGGCCCGCCGCGCCACCCGGGCCGGGTAACCAGCTGCCGGCACCGTTCATCAACCCGGGCGGAACCGGAGGCAGCGGCGCAGCGGGGGGAGGTAGCCAGAATTGAGCACCATCTTTGACGTCCGCAACATTCGGTTACCGAAGATGACGCGGACATCGGTGATCATCGGATCGCTGGTGATCGTGTTGGCTCTCGTCGTCGGCTACGTCGGCTGGCGGCTGTACGAGAAGCTGACCAACAACACCGTGGTGGCCTACTTCCCGGCGGCGAACGCGCTGTACCCGGGCGACAAGGTCCAGATCATGGGCTTGCGCGTGGGCGCGATCGACAAGATCGAGCCCAGCGGCAACAAAATGAAGGTCACCTTCCACTACGAGAACAAGTACAAGGTTCCGGCGAACGCCTCGGCGGTGATCCTCAACCCGACCCTGGTGGCCTCGCGGTCCATTCAGCTGGAGCCGGCCTATAAGGGCGGTCCGGTGCTGGCCAACAACGCGGTGATCCCCGAGGAGCGCACCCAGGTGCCGGTGGAGTGGGACCAGCTGCGCAACAGCATCACCAACATCATCTCCAAGCTGGGCCCCACACCCGAGCAGCCGACGGGGCCGTTCGGTGAGGTCATCACGTCCTTCGCCGACGGCCTGGCCGGCAAGGGCAAGCAAATCAACACCACGCTGACCAACCTGTCGCAGGCACTGACCGCGCTGAACGAGGGTCGCGGCGACTTCTTTGCGGTGGTGCGCAGCCTGGCGCTGTTCGTCAACGCGCTGCACCAGGACGACCAGCAGTTCGTCGCGCTCAACCAGAACCTGGCGGATTTCACCACCCGGCTGGCGCACAACGACAACGACCTGGCCAACGCGATCCAGCAGTTCGACAGCCTGCTCACCACCGTGCGCCCCTGGCTGGACCAGAACCGCGGCGTGCTGACCCACGACATCAACAACCTCGAGACCGCGACGAACGCGTTGCTGCAACCGGATCCGCTGAACGGGCTGGAGACCGCGCTGCACGTGCTGCCGACGGCCGCGGCGAACATCAACCAGATCTATCACCCGTCGCACGGTTCGGTGGTCGCCATCCCGTCGATCACCAACTTCGCGAACCCGATGCAGTTCATCTGCAGCGCGATCCAGGCCGGCAGTCGGCTGGGCTACCAGGAGTCGGCCGAACTGTGTGCGCAGTACCTCTCGCCGATCCTCGACGCGATCAAGTTCAACTACCCGCCGTTCGGCTTAAACCTGTTCAGCACGGCGGAGACGCTGCCCAAGGAAGTCGCGTATTCCGAGGACCGGCTGCACCCACCGAACGGATATAAAGACACCACCGTTCCCGGCATCTGGGTGCCGGACACCCCGACGTCGCACCGCAACACCCAGCCGGGCTGGATCGTCGCTCCCGGCATGCAGGGCCAGCAGGTCGGGCCGATCACCGCGGGCCTGATGACCCCCGAATCGCTGAGTGAGCTGATGGGTGGTCCGAACATCGAACCCGTCCAGTCGAACCTGCAGACCCCGCCGGGTCCGCCGAACGCCTACGACGAGAACCCGATCGTGCCGCCCATCGGGCTGAACGCGCCGGTGCCGATCCAACCGCCGCCGCCCGGACCGGATGTGGTCCCGGGCCCGGTCGCCCCGACACCGGCGCCGGTGTCCGCGCCCGCGCCGAACGCGGGCGGGCCGCCGGTACCCGCTGACTTTGGAGGTGGCCAGTGAGGGGGGCGACGAGCGCGTTGAGCGCGAGGAGCAAGCCGAACCGACGGCCAGTGAGGGGCGCGCTTCGGCTGATCCGCCATCGGGCGTGGCAAGGGCTGACCCTGCTGGTGGCCGCGACGGTGTTGAGCTCGTGTGGTTGGAAGGGCATCTCCAACGTCTCGATCCCGGGTGGACCCGGCAGCGGGTCGAAGGCCATGACCCTCTACGTGCAGGTGCCCGACACCCTGGCGATCAACGGCAACAGCAAGGTGATGGTCGCCGACGTCTTCGTCGGCTCGATCAAGGCCATCAACCTGAAGAACTGGATCGCCACCCTGACGCTCGGTGTGGACAAGAACGTCAAGTTGCCCAAGAACGCCACGGCCAAGATCGGCCAGACGTCGCTGCTGGGTTCCCAGCACGTCGAGCTGGCCGCGCCGCCGAACCCGTCGCACGAACTGCTCAAGAGCGGCGACACCATTCCGCTGAAGAATTCGACCTCGTACCCCACCACCGAGCAGACGCTGGCCAGCCTCTCGCTGATCCTGCGCGGCGGCGGCATCCCGAACCTGGAGGTGCTGCAGAACGAGGTCTACAACATCTTCAATGGGCGCGGCGAGGCGATCCGGGCGCTGCTCGGCAAGCTGGACACTTTCACCAACCAGCTCAACCAGCAGCGCGACGACATCACGCACGCCATCGACTCGACCAACCGGCTGCTGACCTACGTGGGTGGCCGCGCCGACGTCTTGGATCGGGTGCTCACCGACATCCCGCCGCTGATCAAGCATTTCGCCGACACCAGGAACCTGCTGATCAACGCCGTCGACTCGGTGGGACGGCTCAGCCAGGCCGCCGACCAATACCTGTCGGAGGCGCGCGGGCCGCTGCACACCGATCTGCAGGCGCTGCAGTGCCCGCTGAAGGAGCTCGGCCGGGCTTCGCCGTACCTGATCGGCGCGCTGAAGCTGATCCTCACCCAGCCGTTCGACATCGACACGGTCCCGAAGATCTTCCGCGGCGACTACATCAACATCTCGCTGACGCTCGACCTGACCTACAGCGCCGTCGACAACGCGTTCCTCACCGGGACAGGTTTGTCGGGAGCCCTGCGGGCACTCGAGCAGTCGTTTGGGCGCGACCCGGAGACGATGATCCCGGACGTGCGTTACACGCCGAACCCGAATGACGCACCGGGTGGACCGCTGGTGGAAAGGGGGGACAGGAATTGCTGACTCCCTTCATCCGACGCCAGCTGATCGCCTTCGGGATCCTGACCGTCATCTCGCTGCTCGTGCTGGGGATCTACTACCTGCAGATCCCCAGCCTGGTGGGCATCGGCCGCTACACGCTCAAGGCCGACCTGCCGGCCTCGGGCGGGCTGTATCCCACGGCCAACGTCACCTACCGCGGCATCACCATTGGCAAGGTCACCGACGTCGAGCCGACCGAGCACGGCGCCAAGGCGACGATGAGCATCGACAGTCGCTACAAGATCCCGATCGATGCGACGGCCAACGTGCACTCCGTGTCGGCGGTCGGTGAGCAGTACCTGGACCTGACCTCGAGCGGCAACCCCGGCAAGTACCTGGCGGAAGGACAGACGATCACGAAGGGCACCGTGCCCGCCGAGATCGGGCCGGCCCTGGACACGGCGAACCGCGGCCTGTCGGTGCTGCCCAAGGACAAGATCGGCAAGCTCCTCGACGAGACGGCGCAGTCCGTCGGCGGGTTGGGTCCCAACCTGCAGCGGTTGGTCGACGCCACCCAGGCGATCGTCGGCGACTTCAAGAACCAGATCACCGACGTCAACGACATCATCCAGAACTCCGGGCCGGTGCTGGACAGCCAGGTGAAATCGAGTGACAACATCGAGCGCTGGGCGCGCAACCTGAACAGGCTGGGCGCGCAGTCCGCGCAGGAGGACCAGCACCTGAGAAGCCTGCTGCGGCAGGCGGCGCCGACGGCCGACCAGGTCAACTCGGTGTTCAACGACGTCAAGGATTCGCTGCCCCAGACGCTGGCCAACCTCGAGGTCGTCTTCGACCTGCTCAAGCGCTACCACACCGGCGTCGAGCAGGTCCTGGTGTTCCTGCCGCAGGGTGCGTCGATCGCCCAGACGGTGGCGGCGCCGTTCCCGAACATGGCCGCCCTGGACCTGGCGTTGTCGATCAACCAGCCGCCGCCCTGCCTGACCGGCTTCATTCCGGCGTCGGAGTGGCGGTCCCCGGCCGACACCAGCATCCAACCGCTGCCCACCGGCACGTATTGCAAGATCCCGATGGAGACACCGGCGAACAGCGTGCGCGGCTCGCGCAACATCCCGTGCACGGATATTCCGGGCAAACGGGCCGCAACCCCGCGGGAATGCCGCGACCCCAAGCCGTATGTGCCGGCCGGTACCAACCCCTGGTACGGCGACCCGAACCAGATTCTGACCTGCCCCGCACCCGCGGCGCGCTGTGATCAGCCGGTGAAGCCGGGCATGGTGATCCCGGCGCCGTCGGTGGACAACGGACTCAACCCGGCGCCCTCGGACCGGGTGGCGGGCACACCCCCGCCCACCAGCGATCCGTTGTCCCGACCGGGGTCGGGTACCGTGCAGTGCAATGGCCAGCAGCCCAACCCCTGTGTCTACAAACCCAGCGGGCCTCCCTCGGCGATCTACAGTCCCCAAAGCGGTGAACTGGTAGGGCCAGACGGAGTTAAATACTCCGTCGAGAACTCGACCAGAACAGGAGACGATGGATGGAAGGAGATGCTGGCGCCAGCCGGCTGAACCCCATCGACACGGACGATTCGTTGACCACCCAGGACAAGAGCGAGGATTCGGCGGCACCTGAGAACGGAGCCGAGCAGACCGGTCCGCAGGATGCCTCCGCGGATCTGACCGAATCCACCGACGATGCCGCCGGTGCCGACGCCGAGGCCGACCAGTCCGAGTCCGAGGGCACGGCGGCGGACGACCCGGCAGCCGCCGAATCCGCCGTCGCCGCCGCCCAGCGCCGTCCGTCCCGGGTGACCCGCGGGTGGCTGGCCGCGATCGCCGCTGTGCTGGTGTTGTGCGCCGCCGGCGTCGGGGCCGGTGGCTACCTCGCGCTGCATTACCACCAGCAAAGCCAACAGATGGCGCGCAACGACGCGCTGGCGCTGAAGGCGGCGGTGGAATGCGTCTCCGCGACCCAGGCGCCCGACACCAATGCGATGACGGCGAGCGAGCAGAAGATCGTCGACTGTGGGACCGACGCCTTCCGCTCGCAGGCGCTGCTGTACACGAGCATGCTGGTGCAGGCGTATCAGGCCGCGAACATCCATGTTCAGGTGTCGGACGTCCGGGCGGCGGTCGAGCGCAACAACCGAGACGGGTCGATCGACATTCTCGTCGCGCTGCGCGTCAAGGTGGCCAGCGACCAGAACCAGAACGAGGCCGGCTACCGGCTGCGCGTGAAAATGGCGTTCGCCGAAGGGCAGTACAAGATTTCCAAGCTCGACCAGGTGACGAAGTGACGGTGGTGGTCGAACAGACTGCGCCCCGGGCAATTCAGGAGTCACCGCGGGAAGCCTTGGCGCCGTGGCATTCTCGCGTCATCGCCTTCTCAGTCGATGCGGTGGCGGGCCTCGCCGTCATCGTCACGATGGCGTTGGTCCTGCGTACCGTGCCGGCCCAGGGCGCGTGGTGGTGGCTGAGCATTTCCGTCCTGGGCGTCGTCACCCTGCTGGTGCTGGCCAACCGGTTGCTGCTGCCGGTGATCACCGGGTGGAGCCTGGGCCGCGCTCTGGCGGGCGTCGCGGTGACGCGCCGCACCGGAGACGCACCGGGCCCCTGGACCCTGCTGCTGCGCGATGTCGCCCACCTGCTCGACACCGCGTCGGTGGTGGGATGGCTTTGGCCCCTGTGGGATTCGCGCCGTCGCACGTTCGCCGACATGCTGGCGCGCACCGAAGTGCGGCGCCTCCCACCGGACGCGTCGCCGCCACACGTCCGCCGCTGGAGCGCGGTCGCGGTGCTAAGCGCGGCGGCGCTCTGCCTGGCCGGGTTCGCGATGAGTTTTTTCGGGGGGTACTGGCAGGACCGGGCGACCGACCAGACCCGCGCCCAGCTGGCGACGCAGGGGCCCAAAATCGTCGCCCAGATGCTGACCTACGACCCTAAGTCGCTGCACGACGACTTCGCCCGTGCGCTGTCGCTGGCGACCGACAAGTATCGGCCCCAGCTGTCGGCCCAGCAGGACCTGGTGCAAAAGGGGCACCCGGTGATCAACGAGTACTGGGTCACCAACAGTTCAATTGAATCGGCCGCCCCGTCCAGCGCAACGATGTTGATCTTCATGCAAGGTCGACGGGGCGTCGGGCCCGAGCAGCGCTACATCAGCGCGACGGTGCGGGTGGTATTTGCCAAGGGTCCCGGAAACGCTTGGCGCGTGGACGATCTCACGGTGCTGACCAAGCCGAAGCAGCCCGGGAGCGGCAAGTGAGTCCCCGCCGCAGATTTGCGCCCGGCGAGCGGCCACTGCTCATCGCGCGCCCGGTCGAGGCCGGGCGGCCATGGCTGTTGCCGTTGGCCGGCACGGTCGCCGCGGCGCTCATGGTGGTGGCGATCACGGCCTGCACACTGATGCTCGTCTCGCACGAAATCCGGGCGCGGGCCGCGTCGAAGGACCGCGAGGTGCTGACCTACGTGACCGGGTTCATGACGCAGTTCATCTCCATCGATCCCTTTCACGCCAACGATTACGTGAACCGGATCCTGGCGCAGGCGACCGGGGACTTCGCCAAGCAGTATGAGAAGAACGCCAACGAGATCCTGCTGCAGGTCGCCCGGGCCGAACCCGCCACCGGCACGGTCCTGGATGCCGGCCTGGAGCGATGGAACGACGACGGCAGCGCCAACGTCATGGTGGCGACGGCGATCAGCACCAAGTCGCCGGACGAGAAGCAGGTGTTGGAGAACGCCAATCGATGGGCGGCGACCGCGACGCAGGAAGGGAACAAGTGGAAGATCAGCAACCTGCAGCAGGTGATGTGACCGCCGAGCGGACTCCGGCCGCCTCCGGGGACGACGCGAACGACGCGACGGACGCGACGCACCAGGCCCGCCCGGAGCGCCACGACGAAGAGGCCGAGGCCACAACGGAATCCGAGGCCACCGACCGGGACGCGGCCGCACCGGACAGCGCTGATGACGGGGCCACCGACGACGAGGACGCGGAGCGGGTGGCCGACGCGCCGCAGGGTACCGCCGCGCGCAAGAACCGGCGGACCGCAAAGGTCTGGGCCGCCGTTTCCGCCATCGCCGCCCTGTTGTTCGTCGGTTCCGCCGCGTTCGCCGGCGCGATGCTGCAGCCGTACCTGGCCGACCGGGCCACCGCCGCAACGAAACTCAACGTCGCGCGGACCGCCGCCAATGCGATCACCACGCTGTGGACGTACACCCCGGAAAACATGGACACCCTGGCCGATCGCGCATCCCGGTATCTCAGTGGCGATTTCGAGGCGCAGTACCGCAAATTCGTCGACGCGATCGTGGCTCCCAACAAGCAGGCCAAGATCACCAACCACACCGACGTGACCGGCGCCGCGGTCGAAACCCTCGACGACTCCAACGCCGTGGTCATCGTCTACACCAACACGACGTCCACCAGCCCGTTGACCAAGAACGTCCCGTCGCTGAAGTACCTGTCCTACCGGCTGTTCCTGAAACGTTCCGACAACCGTTGGCTGGTGACCAGGATGACGACGATCACGTCGCTGGATCTGACGCCCAAGGTTTAGCGGCGAGTCCGGGCGCATGGCTGTCACGTCACCGGTCTCCGAGCGATGGACGGTAGCGGCGTTGCTGCTCTTGACCTTCGCCACCGGGTTGGCCGACTCGATCAGCATCCTGGTGCTCGGTCACGTGTTCGTCGCCAACATGACCGGCAACGTGATCTTCCTCGGATTCTGGCTGGCCCCAAGGACGATCATCGACCTGACCGCCGTCGCGGTCGCCCTGCCGACCTTCGTCTGCACCACGATCGCCAGCGGCCGATTGGCGCGGTATTTCGGCCTGCGGACGCGGACATGGATCACCACGGTGCTGACGATCGAAATCGTCCTGCTGCTGGCGCTCGCGGTTCTGGCGGGCACGGGAGTGCTGCGCTATCAGGCGACCTCCAAGCTGATCATGATCGGCATGCTCGCGGTGACGTTCGGTCTACAACACTCCAGCGCGCGCCAGTTCGGCATCCAAGAGCTCTCCACCACGGTGCTCACGTCGACGATCGTCAGCCTCGGACTGGACAGTCGGTTGGCCGGAGGCACCGGCGAACGGCAGCGGTTGCGCATCGGCGTCGTGGCCACCATGTGCGCCGGCGCCTTCTTCGGGGCGACGATGTCGAGATACGTGATCGCCCCGGTGTTCGTTGTCACCGCGGCGGTGATCGCCACCAGCCTGCTGATCTTCCGCTTCGGGCCACCGGCGGCGAAAACCGAAGCGCCCGTTACTAGTTGAACGCCAGCCAGCTGGGCAGCGCCCGCTCGTGTGAATCACAGAGCACTTGCCGGGTGTCGCATGATCCACGCGGTGATCCGGCGCCGGCCCACATGCCCCCGGTGTCGCGGCGCAGCACGATCGCCGACGAGCCGCCGCCGTCGAGCAGCACCGCGTTGTCACTGCCCAGCCCGCGGAACAGGTCCTGCATGTTGTCCGGGGTGTAGTTGCCGCCCTCGAAGATGTACATCTCGTCCTTTTGCCGGGCGTACGCCAACGCCGTTCGGGCCGCGCTAGGTCCGCCGTCGTGCAGCTGCCCGGTGTTGCCGGGCGCCAACAGCCCGATGCCCGAGACCGCGACGAACTTCTCGTTCTTGTTGAGCAGGTCGGCCACCACCGGGGTGGCGGCGTCGTAGTCGCTCTTTGTCCTGGGCCACACCACATATGGCGCACCGCCGGACGGCAGGATCATCGTCGACAGCGCGCTCCAGCTTTCACCGCCGCCGGACAGACCCTGCTTGCCGGGGTAGGCGACGGTGCCGGTGACCGCCTGGTTGGCGCGACCCTGGCCCTGCGTGTTGTCGACGAAGGCGCCCAGCGGTGAGCTGCAGCCGGTCTGACGCCACGAGCCGCCCTTCTGCCCGCGGACGTCGAAGAAGTTGGCGTTGATGGCGATGGTCGGCTGGCCCATGCGCTGCCACGCCTGCAGCGGTGCGTAGAGCTCGGAGGCCTGCCAGAGACCCTCGCCGGTGCGCGCCCCGGGGTTGTTCTCGCAGCGGGCCTGATCGCCGCGATGCGTGTCGACCAGCAGATGCGGGGACAGGCGCCCCGCCGCGTTCTTGATGATCATCAGGTGCCCGCCGTTGTCCATCTCATACCAGCTGCCGCCGGCGTTGAGCATCGGCGCGGGATGGCCGGGGCCGAAGTTGTAGACCAGGTAGGAACCGCGGGTGCTGCCGATGGCATTGGCGAGCAGATCGCGCCCGTCGGCGGCGCGGGCGAGGGGCTGCCCGGAGGTGACGGCCAGGGTGAAACAGGCGACGAGGGCGGCGCACGACGCTGCCAGCCGGCGGAAGCTGGCGCGTCGGGTCAGCACGGTAGCCCTTTCCGCCCGGAACTAATGCAACATAAACATCATCAGCCCCATAAGTCACACTGTCAACAAAGGTCACGGTGGAGTGACGATAGGGCCACGCCCGAATTACGCTTGCTCGCTTGGACTTTCGTGATCGCCGGCGGTCGGCTGGGTAGCGGTGGGCTCGGCGCCGGATGGCTCTGTAGCGATGGGCACGGCGGCCGCCGGTTCGGCGCGCTTGCCGCGGCGGGTCTGGTGCTTCGACTGGTGCTCCTGGGCGATGGCCAGTTCGACCGCGCCCGGGATCCGGTGAAAGCCCTTGCGGTCGTACAGGTAAGTGACGATGCCGCCGAGTAGCAGGCCGACGACGACGCCGATGGTCGTCATCGTCAACGCCTGCGTCAGCCCCGCATCGCCACGGCCGCCGAAGTACAGCAGCGATCGGGCCCCGAGGAAGACCTGGTGCATCGGTTCGAATTCGGCCAGCCAGCGGAAGAAGGACGGCGTCGCCTCCAACGGCACCGTCGCGCCGGCCGACGGCAGCCCGAGGATCACGAAGATGAGCATGCTGACCAGCATTCCGGCCGTGCCCAGCACTGAGAGCAACGAACTGGACGTGATGCCCACCGCGGCGATCGCGAAGACGCCGAACGCCCAGAGCCGCCAGCCGTGATCGATGGGCATGCCGAGCCCGTCGGCGATCGCCAGGTACACCGCCGAGGTGAGCAGCCCGAGCAGCACCATCATGGCCCACTTCAGCAGCAATGTCTGGAATCTGGAGATCTTGACCTGCTCGGCGAACCGGTACACCGGCCCGAATTCGGCGGGCACGTAACCGAGCAGCGCGTCCACCAGCGTGCTCACCACGATGCTGCCGGTGAAACCGGCCAGCAACAGCAACAGCGCGTAATAGAAGGCCGACAGGCCGTTGCCGGTGCCGTTCGGCAGCGGGTTGTACACGTTCGACTGGATGTCGATGGGGGCACTCAGGCCCACCTGCGCCGCGCCGGCCAGCGGTGCGCCACCGGTCTGCGCGGCCACCTCCGCCATAACCCGTTGCCCGGCAATGCCGTTGGCCATCCCCATCGCCGTGCTGAGGGTCTGACCGGCGATGCTCGCGCCGAGCGTGCCGGCCCTCGGATTGGTGGAAACCGTGATCGACGGGCGGTCCGCGCGGGCCGGCGAGACAGCACTATCCGCGAAGTCGCGCAGCAACGACGAGAAGCTCGGCGGTATCAGCACCTGGCCGTAGACACGGCCGGTGTCCATCTGGCGGCGGGCCTCGTCGCGGGAGAGCACGCGGACGTCGAACTTGTTCTTGTCCAACCCATTGACCAGCCGGTCGACGATCTGCGCGCCGCCGGGACCGGCGTCCTCGTTGACCACCGCGATGGGGAAATGACGCAGGTTGGTCGTCGGGTTCAAGATGCCACCGAGATACAGCGCGCACAACGCCGCCATCAGCGCCAGGGTGATGACCAGGGGGGCCGCCCAGAATCGCACGGTGCGGACCGCCTTGACGTTCCGGTTGGGGTTGGGCGCCGCGTGCTGCGGGTGCGAGTGAGGCATGCCGACTCCTGTTCTGTCGTGCCCACTTTATGGGCTGGCCCGCCGACCCTCTACGGCCTCAGTCGCCCAGCTTCGCGTGCATCTCCCAGATCAGCAGTTCCGCCGGCTCGCGCGCGCTGACGCGCCGGCCGTCGGCGTCGGTGAAGCGCACCGCGTCACCCTCGTCGACGTCCCCGATGCCTTCTATGACGGCCTGGCCCCGGGCCACGAAGAGGTGCAGGTAGGGGGCCCGCGGAAGGTTTACCGATGCGCTGGCCGGCAATCGGGTTCCGTGCAGCGCGGCGTTGCGATTGTGCAGGGTGATCGCGGCGTCGTGCGCGGGCCTCCCCGAGGCGATCGTCACGAGATTGCCCGCCATCAGCTTGTCGTCGATCTCGTGCTGCTGGTAGCTCGGATCGACGCCGGCCTCGTCCGGCACCACCCACATCTGCACGAAATGCACCGGCTCGCTGGGGGAGTCGTTGCGTTCGGAGTGCAGGATCCCGCTGCCAGCCGACATCCGTTGCGCCAAACCGGGATAGATCACGCCGCGATTGCCGGCGGAGTCGTGATGCGACAGCTCGCCTTGCAGCACCCAGGTCACGATCTCCATGTCCCGGTGCGGGTGGGTGTCGAATCCCGTTCCGGGCGAGACGATGTCGTCATTGTTCACCAGCAGCAGCCCGAAGTGGGTGTTGTCCGGATCGTAGTGGTCGCCGAAGGAGAAGGAGTGCCGCGAGGTCAGCCATCCGGTGGTGGTGACGGCCCGGCTCGCCGCGCTCCTGATCTCGGTGGTGGCTGACATGACCCCAGCCTAATCGTGGGCGGCGTCAGGTCACCGCGTCGGTGAGCAGACCTTGGGCCTGCCGAAGCGCGGCGTCGAGCTCCGGCATGGTCAACCCGATCGAGTGACCCAGGTGGATCTCGATCTGGTACTCGGGCTGGCCGTCGTGGGCGAATATCGGCAGGACGACGAATTCCGTTGTGGCGAGGTCTGTTTCGAGCGAGCGGGTGACCGACTGCAGGGTCACCATCGTCATCAGGGTGGTGAGCTGGCGGGTGACCTGGGCCGTGGGCTCCAGCGAGGCCAGCACGTCGGCCAGCCGAGTGTGCAGCGACCGGTGGGTGTCGTCGAACCGCCATGCGCCGTAGCCGCGGGCGCGGATATCGGCGAGCACCCGCTGGTGCTCGGCGATCTCGGTGCGGGTGAGCCGCGGCGTCACGCGGTGCAACCACGCTCGGACGGCGTCGTCGTCACGCCAGGCCATGGCCACCAGACCGAACGGCGGGTCGATGGGGAAGCGCTGCCCCACGGCGTGCTCACCGTCGGTGCCGTGGCCGACCGCGTCGACCGTGGTCAAATGCCGGGCACCGATTTTCGACATCGAACAGCCCGCGCCGAGCGTATCGTGCAGGAAGCGCAGCGCGTCGCGCCCGCGGTCGAGCAGCGGGAATTGTCGCCGCAAGCCGTGGACCAGCCCAAACAGCCCGCTGCCCAGCACGTAGCGACGATCGCCCCGCCGGGACACCCAGGCCCTCCGTTGCAGCTCGGCCAACACCAGCGCGCAGGTGGAAGTGCTGATCGCGCAGTTCTTCGCCAGCTCGGCCGAGGTCCGGCCGTGCGGTGAATTAGCCAGGGCGCCAAGGATATCCATCACCCGCGCGGTGGGCGGCGACTTGGCGCCCGAGTCGCCGCGGGTCGCGGCCATTGACGTATCCACCGCGACCTCCTTACTATCCGTCCAAAATGCCAGCATATGGGTCCTAATACTAGGAGATAGTCGTGTTCAAGGTGGGAGTTTGGGGGCCCGGTTCGATGGGCGTGATCGCCCTGCGCGGGGTGATCGACCATCCGGAGCTGCAACTGGCCGACCTCGTCGTGCACAGCGACGCGAAGGCCGGCCGCGATGCCGGAGAGCTGTGTGGCATCGCGCCGGTCGGGGTGCGGGCGACCCAGGACCCGGCCGCCCTGCTGGCCGGCGACGCCGACGCGGTGGTATACGCGGCCGGCGCCAACCTGCGGCCGCTGGAGGCCGTCGCGGACATGGTGTCGATCCTGCGGGCGGGCAAGAACGTGGTGTCGTGTTCGGTGGTGCCGCTGGTCTTTCCGGACGGGCTTGACGCCGCCTTCACCGCCCCGCTGCGGCAAGCCGCCCTCGACGGCGGCGTGTCGTTCTTCACCACCGGTATCGACTCCGGCTTCGCCAATGACGTTCTGCCGCTGGTCCTTACCGGAGTCTGCCGGGTGATCGAGTCGGTGCGTGTCACCGAGATGTTCAACTATGCCACCTATCCGGACAGGGCCGCCGTCTACGAGATCCTAGGTTTCGGCCAGCCGCCGGAATATCAGGCGTTCGCGGCGCAGCCGGGAATGTTCACCTTCGGCTGGGGGCCGGTGCTGCACCAGCTGGCGGCCGGGCTGGGCGTCAAGATCGACGACATCGAGGAGAGCAACGAACGCGTGCCGTCCCCCGAGTCCTTCGACACGCCCACCGGTCACATCGCGGCCGGGACCATCGCCGCGATGCGCTCGACGCTCACCGGGTACGTCGACGGAAAGCCGACGTTCGTGCTCGACCACGTGACCCGCATGCGTGACGACATCGCCCCGGACTGGCCGCAGCCGCACATCTCGATCCCGCCGAAGGACCTCGGCTACGGGCAGGCGTCCGGACGCGGCCTGTACCGGGTGGAGATCGAGGGCTCCCCGAGCATGCGGTGCGAGTTCGAGATGGCCGAGGACGCCGACCATGACCTGGGTGCCCGCATCGCCGGCGCGTCGCGGATGGTCAACGCCATCCCCGCGGTGTGCGCGGCTCCGCCCGGGCTGCTGTCCGCGCTGGATTTGCCGCTGATCACCGGCGCCGGACTGCTGCGCCCGGTGCCGGGTCCGCCGCCGGACAGCCGGTTGTTCTAGCCCGGCGACGGTGAGCGCCGGGACGGCGCGAGTAAGGAGCCGGGCGATCTTACCTAGCCCGGCTCGCCGGGATACGTCGCGGCGGCGAGCTGCAGAATCTCGGCGCGATCGGCCGCCAGGATGAACCCGGAGCCGATCGCCGCGTCGAGGGCCGCGGTGAAGCTATCCAGATACTGCGCGCGCCCACCCGGGTAGAGCCGCCGAATCGTGTTGGCGTCGAAGGGTTCCCCGGAGCCGAAGATCGCCGACATGATGCTCTCCTGGCCGCCCAGACCCGACGTCCTGGCGGTCGGCACGTCCACCCACGGGGTCCTGATGCCACCGCGGGCCAGGCCGTTGCCGTCCAGAACCGGTTGCGGCCCGGCGCTTTCCCGAACCTCGAGCGGATCGGCGTGGGGGGCCGGCTCGCCGGTGCCGACCCAGGCGTTCAGCGCCGCGAGCGCCGCCTGCACCACGTAGTGATGCTGGGGGCCGAAGTTGATGTAGTGCGCGAGTTGCTGGCCCATCAACACGTCGGTCGGCGCGTAGCCGGCCACGATCGCCTCCAGCGGTGCCGAGCCGCTGTCGATGAACGCCACCTGAATCGTGTAGTTGTCGGCGTGGGCGGCCCCGGCGATCTCCCAGACCCGCAGCCGTTCGTTGTCCGGCTGCCTGGCGAAGTAGTAGCCGTCGCGTGGGCCGCCGAAGACGTCGGTCTCGGTGACGACCGCGAGCAGCGGAACGCGCAGGTCCGGACGGAACGGGACCGCCTGCCGTGCAACGGATTCGGCGAAGATCGAGCCGCCGTCCAGGGGTGCGGCCGGGCCGAACCGGGAGTGCACCAGGAAGCCGTCGTAGCCGGGGGTCAGCGGGTCGACGGCGTTGATGTAGGTGGTGAGGAACATCGCGGATTGCGATTCGCCCACCGCGATCACGCGCCGGGCGGGCAGGCCGCGCAGGACGGCGCCGTGTTCACCGCTTCTGAGCAGGCCGCCGACCTGGGCGAAGATGTCGTAGGCGAACGCGTCGCCGGGGTGCTGCAGGTCCGCGTATCGTTGCGGGTCCTGGCTTTTCAGCGACATGTCAGCACCCAGCATGTTGTCGCCGCCCTCGACTCCCACCCGCTGGGCCGACACCGCGACGTAGGCGTAACCGCCGCGGATGATTTCGCGGTGCGCCATCATCCATACCGCGGCGGCGTCGATGCCACCGCTGACGTTGAGCCACTCGACGAGGACCGTCCCGTTGAACCGGGCAGAATCGGTCGGCGTCAGCGCCACGATGCGGGTCGTGTAATCGGCGGAGCCCGAGGGGGCTACGTCCCATCGGCCGTCGGGGGCCGGTTCACCTGCCGGGGCGTAGCAGGACGCCGTGGCGCAGACGAAGAACTCCTCGACGGTGTAGCCCACGTCGGCGAGGTCGAAAGCGCTCAGCAGCAGCGCCGGCTTTCCGGGGATGGGCGTCACCTGGGTGGCGTTCGTCATCGCGGCGGTCCTGTCAGCTCTGGCCCGCGGACAGCGAAGCGGGCAGCCCGAATTTCACGAACAAGGCGTCGTCGAGGAACGCCACCACGTGGGATACCTTCCCGCCCTGCACATCCAGCACGTGCAGCTGGAACGGGACGTGGACGTCGCCGGCGCGCATGTACATGGCCGCGGCAAGCTGGCCGTTGGCGACCAGCGGCAGCATGCGCATGTCCCCGCTGCCCTCCGCCGGGCACTGCTGGTGGATGAGGGTGACGATGGCCCGCGGCCCCTGGTACCAGCCGGTGTACGGCGGCATCTCCCAGACGGCCTCCGCGGTGAACAGCTCGACCAGCCGATCGATGTCATAGGTCTCGAACGCCGCGATGTAGCGCGCCAGCAGGTCCTGGGCTTCGGGCGAATCCGGTTGCACCAGTGGGTCTTCGGCGCTGGGCCCGACGGCCTCCAGCTGGGACCGGGCCCGCTGCAGCAGGCTGTTGACGGCGGTTGTGGTGGTGCCGACCGCCTCGGCCACCTCGGCCGAGCGCCAGCCCAGCACGTCACGCAGCAGCAGCACCGCCCGCTGCCGGGGTGGAAGGTGTTGCAGCGCAGCGACAAACGCCAGCCGTACCGACTCGCGCGACCCGACCACGACCGACGGGTCGGCCGGATGCTCGGTCAGCGACGGCAGCGGCTCCAGCCACGGCACCTCGCGGCGCTCCACCAGCTCGGCGGTCGGGTCCGAGCTGGGCGCGCCCAACCCGACCGGCAACGGCCTGCGCTGGCGTCCCTCCAGCGCGCTCAGACAGGTGTTGGTGGCGATGCGATGCAGCCAGGTCCGGATCGAGGACTTGCCTTCGAAACGGTCGTACGCCTTCCAGGCCCGCAGCAGGGTCTCTTGCACCAGGTCCTCCGCGTCGTGCAGCGACCCGGTCATGCGGTAGCAGTGGGTCAGCAGTTCGCGCCGGTACGGTTCGGCGTGCGCCGAGAAATCTGCGTTGGCCACCGGGTCACCTTCAGAGTTCTGCGCGAGAAGGCTCATCCGCATGAGCCTACGCAGTGTCGGGGCGCGCGGCCCACATCAGCAGCCATTACGCTGCCCGTAATGACTAGGACCCCCGAGTGAACCGCAGCGAACGCAGTTTCGACGGGTACGGCGGCGTGCGGATCGTCTACGACGTCTGGACGCCCGAGACCGCACCGCGCGCGGTCCTGGTGCTCTCACACGGTCTCGGGGAGTACGCCCGCCGCTACGACCACGTCGCGAAGCGCTTCGGCGAGGCGGGCCTGGTCACCTACGCGCTGGACCATCGTGGGCACGGCCGCTCGGGCGGTAAGCGAGTGCTGGTGCGTGACATCCACGAGTACACCGCCGACTTCGACACCCTGGTCGGTATCGCCACCCGGGAACACCACGGGCTCAAGTGCATCGTGCTGGGGCACAGCATGGGCGGCGGAATCGTGTTCGCCTATGGCGTCGAACGCCCGGACAACTACGACCTGATGGTGCTGTCGGGTCCCGCGGTGGCGGCCCAGGATCAGGTGTCGCCGCTGCTCGGGCTGGCCGCCAAAGTGCTCGGCGCCGTCGTGCCCGGACTGCCGGCCCAAGAACTCGACGTCGACGCCATCTCCCGGGACCCCGCGGTGGTGGCCGCCTACAAAGAGGACCCGCTGGTGTACCACGGCAAGGTGCCGGCCGGCATCGGCCGCGCGCTGCTGCTGGTCGGCGAGACGATGCCGCAGCGGGCGCCGGCCCTGACGGCGCCGCTGCTGGTGGTGCACGGGGAACAGGACCGATTGGTCGCCGTCGCCGGCAGCCGTCGCCTGGTGGAGTGCGTGGGATCTGCTGACGTGGAGCTGAAAATCTATCCGGGGCTCTACCACGAGGTTTTCAACGAGCCCGAGCGCGAGCAGGTGCTCGACGATGTGGTCTCCTGGATCACCGCTCGGCTGTGAGGCGGGGCGTGTCAGCCGGCTCCCGTACTTTGGCGACAGAGCCAAGCGATGGGGAGGAGCGTCGCCGTGAGTGACGACAAAATGCTGTCGCGCATTGCCGCGCTGCTGCGTCAGGCCGAAGGCACCGACAACAGCCACGAAGCCGATGCGTTCATGTCCGCCGCGCAGCGGCTCGCGACGGCCGCGTCCATCGACCTGGCGGTGGCACGCTCGCATTCGGCCCAGCGGTCGGCGGCGCAGGCGCCGACGCAGCGCACGATCACTATCGGGGCGGCGGGCACCAAGGGGCTACGCACCTACGTGCAGCTGTTCGTGCTGATCGCCGCGGCCAACGACGTGCGCTGTGACGTGGCCTCGAATTCGACGTTCGTGTACGCCTACGGGTTCGTCGAGGACATCGACGCCAGCCACGCCCTGTACGCCAGCCTGGTGGTGCAGATGGTCCGTGCGTCGGACGCCTACCTGGCCTCGGGTGCGCATCGTCCCACGCCGACGATCACCGCCCGACTCAACTTTCAGCTGGCCTTCGGGGCGCGGGTCGGCCAGCGGCTGACCGAGGCCCGCGACCAGGCCCGCCAGGAAGCCACCAAGGATCGCCGCCGGTCGCCGGGCACCGCCATTGCCTTGCGGGACAAGGAAGTCGAGCTGGTGGACTACTACCGCGGCGCGTCGAAGGCGCGGGGCACCTGGCAGGCCAGCCGGGCGTCGGCGGGGTATTCGTCGGCGGCGCGACGCGCGGGCGACCGGGCGGGCAAGCGAGCGCGGCTCGGCAACAGCCCCGAACTGCCCGGGGCGCGGAGCGCGCTGAGCGGGTGAGCGCGGGGAAGCCCCCACCGCGGGATTCTCAACGCTCCAAAGTTTATGCGGCTGAGGAGTTCGTCCGGACGCTGTTCGACCGTGCCGCCCAGCATGGCACCCCGGTGGTGGAGTTCTTCGGCACGCAATTGACGCTGCCGCCGGAGGGGCGTTTCGGCTCGGTGGAGTCCGCGCAGCGCTATGTGGACGACGTGCTGGGGCTGGCGGCGGTGCGGCAACGGTGGCCGGGTGTGTCGCCGCTGCGGGTCCGTGCGCGACGGGCCGCCACCGCCGCGCACTACGAAAACCGTGACGGCACAGGCGTTATCGCGGTGCCCGATCGTGACACCGCCGACTGGGCGCTGCGCGAGCTGGTGATGCTGCACGAAGTGGCGCATCATTTGTGCCAGGCCGAGCCGCCGCACGGCCCCGAGTTCGTGGCGACGATCTGTGAGTTGACGGAGCTGGTGATGGGACCGGAACTGGGGCACGTGCTGCGCGTCGTCTACGCCAAAGAGGGCGTGCGGTGAGCCGGCCCGATCCCGACGCGCGGGCGCGCGAGGTCGAAGCCCGGATGACCGACGACGAGCGGTTCGCGCTGCTGGTCTCGGTGATGGGGGCCGGCGACATGTGGCCGGTGCGTGACGAGCGCATCCCCGCTAACGCGCCGATGTGCGCGGGATACGTGCCCGGCGTTCCCCGCCTCGGGGTGCCCGCGTTGCTGATGAGCGATGCCGGGCTGGGCGTCACCAATCCCGGCTATCGCCAGGGTGACACGGCCACCGCGCTGCCCGCCGGACTGGCGCTGGCCGCGGCCTTCGACCCGCCGCTGGCCCGGGCCGCCGGCGACGTGATCGGCAGCGAAGCCCGCAGCCGCGGGTTCAACGTGCAACTGGCCGGCGCGATGAACCTGGCCCGCGACCCGCGCAACGGCCGCAACTTCGAATACCTTTCCGAGGACCCGCTGTTGACCGCCACCATCGCCGCCGAGTCGATCCGCGGCATCCAGCAACACGGCGTCATCTCGACGGTCAAGCATTACTCGCTGAACTGCAACGAAACCAATCGGCACTTCCTGAACGCCGTCATCGACCCCGACGCACACCGCGAATCCGACCTGCTGGCTTTCGAATTGACGATCGAGCGCGCCCAGCCCGGCGCCGTGATGACCGCCTACAACAAGGTCAACGGTGACTACGCCGCGGCCAACTCCGCCTTGATCAACGACGTGCTCAAGGGCGCCTGGGCGTACCGGGGTTGGGTCATGTCCGATTGGGGCGCCACGCCCAGCTGGGAGTGCGCCCTGGCCGGTCTGGACCAGGAGTGCGGGGCCCAGATCGACGCGCTGCTGTGGCAGGCCGAGTCCTTCGGTGCGCCGCTGCGCGACGCCTACGCCGACGGCAGGCTGCCCAGGCAACGCCTGTCGGACATGGTCCGCCGGATCCTGCGATCCATGTTCGCCGTCGGAGCCGAGCGCACCGATACGGCCCCGGCGCCGGATCTGGCCGCGCACAACGAGATTGCGCTGCGCATAGCGCGCCAGGGAACCGTGCTGCTGACCAACCGCGGGCTGTTGCCGGTGGCGGCCGAGTCGAACGCGCGCATCGCCGTCATCGGCGGGTTTGCGCACCTGGGTGTGCCGGCCGGCTACGGTTCGAGCACCGTCGTCCCGGCGGGCGGCTACGCGGGCGTGGTGCCCATCGGCGGCCCGGGCCTGGAGGCCGCGCTGCGCAACCTGTACCTGTTGCCGTCGAGCCCGCTGGAAGAATTGCGAAAGCGGCTGCCGCACGCGCAGATAGAGTTCGATCCCGGCATCAGCCGCGCCGAGGCGGTGCGCGCGGCGGCGACGGCCGACATCGCCATCGTATTCGCCGTGCGCGCCGAGGGCGAAGGGTTCGACATCGCCGACCTCTCGCTGCCGTGGGGCCAGGACGAGCTGATCACGGCGGTGTCGGCCGCCAACCCCAACACCGTGGTGGTTCTGCAGACCGGCAATCCGGCTGACATGCCGTGGCGGGGCTCGGTGAATGCCATTGTGCAAGCATGGTTTCCGGGCCAGGCCGGCGCTCGTGCCATCGCGGAGATCCTGAGCGGCAAGGTGAATCCCTCGGGCCGGCTGCCGATCACCTTCCCGGCCGATCTGGCCCAGACGCCGCGCCCGCAGTTGCCCGGCGCGGGGGAACCGTGGGGGACGCCGACCACGATCGACTACTTCGAAGGGGCCGACGTCGGCTACCGCTGGTTTGCCCGGTGTGGCCACGACCCGATGTTCGCTTTCGGTCATGGCTTGTCCTACACCAGGTTTGACTACCATGACCTGGTGGTCGGTGGCGAACAGACCGTCAGCGCCAGTTTCAGCGTCATCAACGTCGGCGACCGTGCCGGGGCGGATGTACCGCAGCTCTACCTGACGGCCGCGGCCGGAAAGCCGTGTCTACGGCTGCTGGGGTTTGAGCGCGTCGAGCTCGAGCCGGGTGCAACGCGGCGGGTGACCCTCGAGGCGGATCCGCGCCTGCTCGCCCGCTATGACGGCGGCGTCGGGCGCTGGCGGATCGACCCGGGCTCCTACGCGGTGGCGGTGGGCGCGTCGGCGATCGCGATGCGCCTGCACGCCACGGTCGAGCTGACCGGCCGTACGTTCGGGCGATGAGTGTCGCGGGCTGACGCCCGAACGCACGACCGGCCCGACGGATTACTTGACGGGGGTCAACGCGTCGCCGCACGTGCAGCGGTACGGCTCACCCGAACCCGAGCAGTGGCAGGGGACCTCGATGCGGACGCGACAGCCGCAGCCTTCGTGACCGCACGTCAACTCGGTCCCGGCCTCGTATGTTGCCATTTAATTCACCCTTTTCTCGTTGTGGTGACTCTTGCGGTGCGGGTCGACCGCACCCTCACTATATACCCCCCATGGGTATACGCAAGGAGTCGCGACCGGTGCGATACCGCCCCGCCGCTCGATGCCGTCGTCGGCGGCCGCGGCTAGCGTGGGCGCCATGACCGAGAAACCAACCCCCAAAGACGTCGACGCATTCTTGGACAGCACGGTGGTGGACGACGATCCGTCCTTGACCGCGGCCCTGGAGGCCAGCAGCGCCGCCGGCTTGCCGCCGATCGCGGTGTCGGTGCAGCAGGGAAAGTTCTTGAGCCTGCTCGCCGGTGCCGTCGGTGCCCGCAACATCCTCGAGCTCGGGACGCTGGGCGGTTTCAGCACCATCTGGCTGGCGCGCGGCGCCGGCCCGCAAGGGCGGGTGGTGACGCTCGAATACGAGCCCAAGCACGCCGAGGTGGCGCGCACCAACCTGGACCGGGCCGGTCTCGCCGACCGGGTGGAGGTGATCGTCGGAGCCGCACTGGACACGCTGCCGACGGTGACCGGCCCCTTCGACCTGATCTTCATCGACGCCGACAAAGAGAACTACCCCGCCTACCTCGATTGGGCGGTGCGGCTGGCCCGTCCCGGCGCGATCATCGTGGCAGACAACGTGATTCGGCAGGGCCAGATCCTCGACCCGGAGTCCAACGCTCAAGCGCAGGCGGTGCGCCAAACCCTGCAGGCGATGGGTGAGGATCCGCGGCTGGACACGGCCGTGCTCCAGACGGTGGGCGCCAAGCACTGGGACGGCTTCGCGTTCGCCGTGGTGCGGTAGGGCGTCAGCGCGGGTCCAGGTCGGCCACGGCTTGCCCGGCGGAGGTGAGTTCGTCTATCCGCAAGGCGGTTTCGCCGGCGTACAGGGCGGCGCTGTCCAGCCAGGAATCGGGCACGCCGGCCACCGGTGCCAGCGGCGTGAAAAACGGCAGCGCCGGTGACTGCAGCCGCATCAACGGCCCGGCGTCGAAGTAGCCCAGCGCCGACAGCGGGCGGCTGATCGCGTTCAGGGCGGCGGGCAGCGGCCTGGCCTGCCCGTCCTCGCCGCACCAGCGGCGGGTGGCAGCGTTGGGCACGACGCGGTGGCGCAACGGCCAGCTCAGGCCGAACAGGTTGGTTTCGATCGTCCTGTCAGCCTGCAAGATTCGTCGTTGGTACGCGCGGTTCGCGTTGGCCTCGTGCGTCAGCAGGAAGCGGGTGCCGGCTATGACGCCGCTGGCGCCGGCGGCCAGCGCGGCGCGCGTGTCGGCGGCGGTGGCGATGCCACCGGCCACGAACACCGGGCGCGTCCCCGCCGCGCGCAGGGCGGGCGGCACGAACTCCAGAGCCGGCATGGTCCCGACGAGATGGCCCCCAGCCTCGCGCCCCTGCGCGATCAAACCATCGGCGCCACAGGCGATCGCGGCCCGGGCCGCCGCTTCGGTGCCCACCATCACGAACACGAAGATCCCCGCCTCGCGCAGGTGCTCGACGAGCCCCCGCTTTTCGCCGAACGCCACCACGACCGCGTCCACCCGGGCGTCGACACAGACCGCGACGTGCCGGCGATGGACGAAGGGCACCAGCAGGTTCACGGCGACGGCGCGGCCCGGGGCCCGTTCTCGCACTTCATCTATCGAAGCCCGTAGCCGGCGTGGCGTGTCGATGCCCAGCGTGCCCAGTGCGCCCGCCGCGGCGACGGCGCCCGCCAGTGCCGCGCCCGCCAGCCCGCCACCCATGCCGGCCTGGCCGATCGGCACATCGAGGCGAAGCCGGTCCGCGATGTCCATGCCTCAAGACGCTACGCGGGTCGCCGAAATAGCCCCACCTCCCGGGCTTGCCGGGGCGTCAATTTTCGTTGCTGGTCCACGGCGCGCGGGCGTAATCTGGACGGCAGATGGATGGGTGCGGCAACGCTCAAAAGGCTTGTCGCATAACAGAAAGGTCACAAAATGAGTACAGTCCATTCATCAATCGATCACCACCCCGATTTGTTGGCTCTTCGCGCGCGCTACGAGCGCGTTGCCGAGTCGATGAGTGCGCATGTCACGTTCGGGCTGGTCCTGTTGACGGGCCTGTACGTGGCGGCGTCGCCGTGGATCATCGGATTCAACGGGACGGGATCGCTTGCCACGTCCGACCTTATCGTCGGGATTGCGGTGGCGTTCTTGGCCTACGGGTTCGCGACGACGCTGGATCGTGCACACGGCATGACCTGGACGCTACCGGTGTTGGGCGTGTGGGTCATCGTGTCGACGTGGATCCTGCCGGGCGTCACGCTGACCTCCGGCATGACGTGGTCGAATGTCGTTGCGGGGGCGCTGTTGACGTTCCTGGGGCTCAACGCGACCTACTTCGGCATGCGCACCCGCGCGGCGGGCACGCACGCGTAGCCTCGAACTCGGTTCAGCAGCAAGGCAATTCGCCGGTCCCGGGCCGCGCGGTGCGGCCCGGGGCGGCGATCAGCCGCAGACCGCGCCGATCGCGGCCGAGCTGACCAGCTTCACGTACTTGGCCAGCACCCCGGTCTTGTAGCGCGGCTCCGGCGGGGTGAAATCCCTGCGGCGGGCCTCGAATTCGGCCGGATCGGTCAGGACGTCGAGGACATGGTTGGCCACGTCCAGGCGGATCCGGTCGCCGTCCCGCAAGAAGGCGATCGGCCCGGCGTCGACCGCCTCGGGCGCGATGTGGCCGACGCACAGGCCGGTGGTCCCCCCGGAGAACCGGCCGTCGGTCAGCAGCAGCACGTCTTTGCCCAGACCGGCGCCCTTGATGGCGCCGGTGATGGCCAGCATCTCGCGCATGCCGGGACCGCCCTTGGGGCCTTCGTAGCGGATCACCACCGCGTCACCCTTGGTGATGGTGCCGTCCTCCAGCGCGTCCAGCGCGGCCCGTTCGCCGTCGAAAACCCTTGCGGTGCCCTCGAACACGTCGGAATCGAAACCGGCCGACTTGACCACCGCGCCCTCGGGCGCCAGCGATCCGCGCAGGATGGTGATGCCGCCGGTCGGGTGGATGGGATTGCTCAGCGCGCGCAGCACCTTGCCGTCCGGGTCGGGCGGGGCGATCTCGGCCAGGTTCTCGGCCACGGTCGCGCCGGTCACCGTCAGGCAGTCGCCGCGCAGCAGCCCGGCGTCCAGCAGCGCCTTCATCACCACCGGCACGCCGCCGATGTGGTCGACGTGCGACATCACGTGGCGGCCGAACGGTTTAACGTCGGCCAGGTGCGGCACCTTCGACCCGATCCGGCTGAAATCGTCCAGCGACAGTTCGACGTCGGCCTCGTGGGCGATGGCCAGCAGGTGCAGCACCGCGTTGGTCGAGCCGCCGAACGCCATCACCACCGCGATCGCGTTCTCGAACGCCTCCTTGGTCAGGATGTCGCGGGCGGTGATGCCGCGCCGCAGCAATTCGACGACGGCCGCACCGCTGCGCCGGGCGAACCCGTCGCGGCGGCGGTCGGTCGCCGGCGGCGCCGCGCTGCCCGGCAGGGACATCCCGAGCGCCTCGGCGGCGCTGGCCATCGTGTTGGCCGTGTACATGCCGCCGCACGCGCCCTCGCCGGGACAGATCGCCCGCTCGATGGCGTCGACGTCCTCACGCGGCATCAGGCCCCGGGCGCACGCACCCACCGCCTCGAACGCGTCGATGATGGTGACCTCGCGCTCGGTGCCGTCGGACAGCTTGGCGACGCCGGGCAGGATCGAGCCGGCGTAGAGGAACACCGAGGCCAGGTCCAGCCGTGCGGCGGCCATCAGCATCCCGGGCAGCGACTTGTCGCAACCGGCCAGCAGCACCGAGCCGTCCAGGCGCTCGGCCTGCATGACCGTCTCGACGCTGTCGGCGATCACCTCGCGCGACACCAGGGAGAAGTGCATGCCCTCGTGGCCCATCGAGATGCCGTCGGACACCGAGATGGTGCCGAACTCGAGGGGATACCCGCCGGCCGAGAACACGCCCTCCTTGACGGCCTTGGCGAGCCGGTCCAGGGAAAGGTTGCACGGGGTGATCTCGTTCCACGACGACGCGACCCCGATCTGCGGTTTCGCGAAGTCCTCGTCTCCCATGCCTACGGCCCGCAGCATGCCCCGGGCGGCGGCCTTCTCCAGGCCGTCGGTGACGTCACGACTACGCGGCTTGATGTCGGCGGTGGTGGCCGGATCGGTGGTGGGCATTGTTCAAGTATGCGCTGGCCAGTCGCGATGCCCGTTTCCGGGGTGATACCCCGCTGGGGTATAAGCTGGAGTCCGGCGTGATGCCGCCGACGGGCGGCCGAGTGAGCAGGGGTGGCAGATGACCGACGAGCACGGGTACTCGCAGCAGAAGGACAACTACGCCAAACGGCTGCGGCGCATCGAGGGCCAGGTCCGTGGGATCGCCCGGATGATCGAGGAGGACAAGTACTGCATCGACGTCCTCACCCAGGTCAGCGCCGTCAACAGCGCCCTGCGCTCGGTCGCCCTGAATTTGCTGGACGAGCACCTGAACCACTGCGTCACCCGCGCCGTCGCCGAAGGCGGCGAGGACGCCCAGGCCAAGCTCGACGAGGCCTCCGCCGCGATTGCGCGGCTGGTTCGTTCCTGATCGGTGACGCAGTTGAGACCTGCGTATCGGCCCTGATTCAGGGGGAGGCGTAGTTGCGGTCCGTACGGTAAGGCAGTGTGATCGCATTAGGCGCGACAACCCAGGAAGTGGGTAGTCCGGCCGATACAGACGCCATGACTGCCGAAATTAATGCTGCCGCGCGAACGTGGACCCCACGGATCGCGGCTCAGTTGGCTGTGCTGGCGGCCGCGGCGTTCACCTACGTCACCGCCGAGATCCTGCCGGTGGGCGCGCTGCCGGCCATCGCCCGCGACCTGCACGTCAGCCTGTTCGCAGTGGGCACGCTGCTGACCTGGTATGCCTTCGTGGCGGCGCTGACGACGTTTCCGCTGGTGCGCTGGACCGCGCATTGGCCCCGGCGTCGTGCGCTCATGCTCAGCCTGAGCTGCCTGACCGCCTCACAGGTCATCTCGGCGCTGGCGCCCAGTTTCGCGGTGCTGGCCGCCGGGCGGGTGCTCTGCGCGATCACCCACGGCCTGCTGTGGGCGGTCATCGCACCGATCGCCACCCGGCTGGTGCCGCCCAGCCACGCCGGGCGCGCCACCATGTCGATCTACGTCGGCACCAGCCTGGCGCTGGTGGTGGGCAGCCCGCTGACCGCGGCCCTGAGCCTGATGTGGGGCTGGCGCCTGGCCGTCGTGTGCGTCACCGTCGCGGCCGCCGCCGTCACGGTCGCCGCCCGCCTGATGCTGCCGGAGATGGTGCTCACCTCCGACCAGCTCGCCCACGTGGGTCCGCGGTCGCGACACCACCGCAACCCGCGGCTGATCCTGGTCAGCGTGCTGGCGATGATCGCCGTCACCGGTCATTTCGTCTCCTACACCTACATCGTCGAGGTCATCCGCAACGTGCTCGGGGTGCGCGGGCCGAACCTCGCCTTCGTGCTGGCCGCCTACGGGCTGGCCGGCCTGCTGTCGCTGCCGCTGGTGGCCCGGCCGCTGGACCACCGGCCCAAGAGCGCGATCATCCTGTGCATCACGGGGTTGACGGCGGCCTTCGTGGCGCTGACCGCCCTGGCGATCGGTGGCCGGACCGGCGTGGCCACCGCGCTGATCGGGACCGCCGCCATCGTGCTGTGGGGGGCGATGGCCACCGCGGTCTCGCCGATGATGCAATCCGCCGCGATGCGCAACGGGGCCGACGACCCCGACGGCGCGTCGGGGCTCTACGTCACCGCGTTCCAGGTCGGCATCATGGCCGGCTCGCTGGCCGGTGGCCTGCTCTTCGAGCGCAGCGTCACGATGATGCTGACCGCGTCGGCGGCCCTGATGGCCGTCGCCCTGGCCGGCATCGTGGCCAACCGGCGGATGCTGGATGTTGCTCCGACAAGCTCACCCGATTCATAGCCGCCCAGCTCAACCACGCAATCAGCGCTGCTCTCGGGCCCGGTTCAGCCGCGGCTGACGGTAGCTGGCGCATGCCCTATGCCACACTGTGTCGAGAACACGAGTGGAGGTATGCGTATGTCGGGCAGGACGAGGGACAGGACCGGAAAGGGCCTCTTCGCCGCTCTGAACACCGCCGGCTTGGCGTCCGTCGTGGGCTTGGCGCTGGTGCTGAGTGCGGCTCCCGCACTGGCGGATCCGGACCCGGCCCCCGCTGACCCGGGCGCGGTCGCGGCTCCGCCCGCACCACCCGTGCCGCCCGACCCGTTCGCGCCGCCGCCCCCGGCCGACCCGCTGGCGGCCCCGCCGCCGCCCAACCCGCTGGCGCCGCCGCCATGGGTTCCGCCGGGCGCCCAACCCGCCGCGGCCGCCGCCGATGGGCAGAACAACACGCCGTTCACCGGCACTGCGCCGTTCGGGCCGCCGTCGTTCGTCCCGAAGAGCGGCTCGACCGTGGGCGTGGGCCAGCCGATCATTATCAACTTCCCGGGCACGGTCGAGAACGCCGACGCGGCCATCGCGGCGGTGCACGTCTCCTCGGTCCCGCCGGTGCCGGGCAAGTTCTACTGGATGACCCCGACCCAGCTGCGCTGGCGGCCGATCAACTTCTGGCCCGCCCACACCGCCGTGACGGTCGACGCCGGCGGCACCGTGTCCACCTTTCAGACCGGTGACACGCTGATCGCCACCGCCGACGACGCCACCCACCAGCTGACCGTCACCCGCAACGGCACCGTCGAGAAGACCTTCCCGATGTCGATGGGCATGACGTCGGGCAATCACCAAACCCCCAACGGCACCTATTACGTCCAGGACAAGAAGGCGTCGGTGGTGATGGACTCCTCGACCTACGGCGTGCCGGTCAACTCGACCTACGGCTACAAGGTGACGGTGGAGGACGCGGTCCGCTTCGACAACGTCGGCGACTACGTGCACAGCGCGCCGTGGTCGGTGGACGACCAGGGCAAGCGCGACGTCAGCCACGGCTGCATCAACATCAGCCCGACCAACGCCAAGTGGTTCTTCGACAACTTCGGTCCCGGTGACCCGATCGTCGTGAAGAACTCCAGCGGCGGCAATTACAAGAAGAACGACGGCTCCGCCGACTGGATGAACTAACCCGCAGCGACAGCGCACAATCGCCCATTCCCGAGCGGGAATGGGCGATTTGCGGTTAGGCGGGTTGTTGTTGCCTGGGGGTTCCGCTTGCGCGCGCGTTATGTATAGCATCATACATACCCCGACGGCTGAGGAGCTGCGATGCGTAGTCCACGCGAGCGGATGGTCGTGTCTGCCGCGCTGCTGATCCGCGAGCGGGGCGCGCGCGCCACCGCCATCTCCGACGTGCTCGAACACAGCGGCGCGCCGCGGGGGTCGGCCTACCACTACTTCCCCGGCGGGCGCACCCAGTTGCTCTGCGAGGCCGTCGACTTCGCCGGCGAGTACGTCGCCGCCGTGATCGCCGGCGCGGCCGACGGCCTGCAGTTGATCGACACGTTGATCGATCAGTACCGCCGGCAGCTGGTCGATACCGACTTCCGTGCCGGCTGCCCGATCGTGGCGGTCTCCGTCGAGGCGGGCGAACAGGACGCCGAGCGCATCGCCCCGGTGGTGGAACGCGCCGCCGCGGCCTTCGACCGGTGGAACGACCTGATCGCCGCGCGGTTGATCGCCGACGGTGTTCCGCGGGAGCGGGCGAGCGAGCTGGCCGTCCTGGCCACCACCGCGCTCGAGGGTGCGATCGTGCTGGCCCGGGTGCGACGCGACCTGATGCCCCTCGACGTCGTCCATCGCCAGCTGCGCGAGCTGCTGCTGGCCACCTCGTCCGATCAGGCAGCCGGAAAGGACACCCGCAATGACCGGTGAATGGCAACCCAGCGCATGCATTCTGTGCGAATGCAACTGTGGCATCGTGGTTCAAGTCGAGGATCGCCGGCTGGCCCGCATCCGCGGTGACAAAGCCCATCCCGCCTCGCAGGGCTACACCTGCAACAAGGCGTTGCGCCTGGACCACTATCAGAACAGCCGCGCCCGGCTGACCTCGCCGCTGCGCCGCCGCGCCGACGGCAGCTACGAGGAGATCGACTGGGACACCGCGATCGTGGAGATCGCCGAGGGCTTCAAACACATCCGCGACAGCTACGGCGGGGACAAGATCTTCTACTACGGCGGCGGCGGGCAGGGCAACCACCTGGGCGGGGCGTACAGCGGCGCCTTCCTCAAGGCCCTGGGCTCGCGTTACCGGTCAAATGCCTTGGCGCAGGAGAAAACCGGCGAGGCCTGGGTCGACGGCCAGCTGTACGGCGGCCACACTCGGGGCGAGTTCGAGCACGCCGAGGTGGCGGTGTTCGTCGGAAAGAACCCGTGGATGTCGCAGAGCTTCCCGCGGGCCCGGGTGGTGCTCAACGAGATCGCGAAGGATCCGAACCGCTCGATGATCGTCATCGATCCCGTCGTCACCGACACCGCCAAGATGTCCGACTTCCACCTGCGGGTGCGGCCGGGCACCGACGCGTGGTGCCTGGCCGCGCTGGCCGCCATCCTCGTACAGGAAAACCTTTGCGACGAAGCGTTTCTCGCCGAGCATGTGCGCGGTGCCGACACCGTGCGTGACGCGCTGCGCCAGATTCCGGTGGCCGGCTACGCGCAGCACTGCGGGGTGGACGAGGAACTGCTGCGCGCGGCGGCGCGGCGCATCGGCACCGCGGCCAGCGTCTCGGTGTTCGAGGACCTCGGGGTGCAGCAGGCACCCAACAGCACGCTGTGCTCCTATCTGAACAAGCTGCTCTGGATCTTCACCGGCAACTTCGCGAAACAGGGCGGCCAGCACCTACATTCGTCGTTCGCGCCGCTGTTTGGCCAGTTCTCCGGCCGCACCCCGGTGACCGGCGCCCCCATCATCTCCGGGCTGGTGCCCAGCAACGTGGTGCCCGAGGAAATCCTGACCGATCACCCGGATCGCTTCCGGGCCATGATCGTCGAAAGCAGCAATCCGGCTCACTCACTGGCGAATTCGGCCGCCTGCCGCGATGCGTTCCGATCACTGGAGCTGATGGTGGTCATCGACGTCGCGATGACCGAGACAGCCAGGCTCGCCCACTATGTGCTTCCCGCCGCCTCCCAGTTCGAGAAGCCGGAGGCCACCTTCTTCAACCTGGAATTCCCGCACAACACCTTCCAGCTGCGCCGCCCACTGCTGCCACCGTTGCCGGGCACCCTGCCAGAACCCGAGATCTGGGCGCGGCTGGTGCGGGCGCTCGGGGTGGTGGACGACGCGGACCTGCTGCCCCTGCACGAGGCCGCCCAGCGGGGACGGCAGGCCTACACCGAGGCGTTCCTCTCCGCCGTCGCCACCAATCCGACTGTGGCGCAGCTGCTTCCGTATGTTCTCTACGAGACGCTGGGGCCCACCCTGCCCGACGGACTGCGCGGCGCCGCCGCCCTGTGGGGCCTCGCCCAGAAAACCGCGATGAGCTATCCCGACGCCGTGCGGCGCGCCGGTCACGCCGACGGCAACGCGCTGTTCGACGCGATCATGGACAACCCGTCGGGGGTGACGTTCACCGTGCACAACTACGAGGACGACTTCGCGTTGATCAGCCACGCCGACCGCAAGATCGCCCTGGAAATCCCCGCGATGCTCGACGAATTGGGGGCGCTGACCCGCACCCCGCCCCGGCTTACCACGCCGGATTTCCCGATCGTGCTGTCGGTGGGGGAGCGGCGCGCCTATACCGCCAACGACATCTTCCGCGACCCGTCCTGGCGCAAGCGCGACGCGGACGGCGCACTGCGGGTCAGCGTCGAGGACGCCCAGGCCCTGGGGCTCGTCGACGGCTGCCGGGCCCGCATCAGCACCGCGACCGGCAGCGCCGAGGCCACCGTCGAGATCACCGAGACCATGCTCCCCGGACATGCCGCCCTGCCCAACGGATTCGGGCTCGACTACATCGGCGACCTGGGCGGCTTGTCGATCGCGCTGCTGGCCTACCAGTTGTCACTGAACGGCCAGCCGGCTCCGGTCATCGACGGCCTGACCGGCGTGCAGCGGGTGTTCTACGGGTGGGCCCAGGTATGGCGCACCAAATCCCGTGAGGCCGAGGCGATCCGGCGCCTGGCGGTGGATCCGCACTCGCCGCCGGAGTTCCGCTGCAACGGCGTGCTGCGCAACATGGACGCCTTCTACGACGCCTTCGACGGCGCCGATGTTGGCGCGCTGTTCCTGGAACCGGACAAGCGGGTCAAGATCTGGAACTGACGCTCACCTGCGCGGGCTCGATCCGGGCGGGGACGTGCTTGTGCCACGGCGTGCCGGCGTAGGGATCGCGCCATTCGGTGGAGGTGAGCGCGTTCGGGGCGACACCCGCGGTGACGGTGCGCCCGTCGTCGCCGATGTAGTCGAGCCCGAATCCGTTGGGCAGGGCGGCATGTCCGGGGAGCATGGTCTCGGTGATCTCGACGGTGGCCTCGGCGCTGCCGGTCGCGGTGCTGATGCGGGCCCGGCA
>NZ_LZKV01000056.1:0-1306 GCF_001672995.1 Mycobacterium sp. 1482292.6
CGGCGATGGCGCACCTGCGGGGCACCACCCAGAAGGCCAGCCGGATCCGTCAGATCACCGCGAACAAAACCCGCGAATCCCTGCAGGCCACAGCGCAACTCACCCAGACCCACGAGGTCGACATGACCAAGCTGGTGGGGTTGCGGGCCAGGGCCAAGGCGGCGTTCGCCGAGCGCGAGGGCGTGAACCTGACCTTCCTGCCGTTCATCGCCCGGGCGGTGATCGACGCGCTGAAGATCCACCCCAACGTCAACGCGAGCTACAACGAGGACACCAAGGAGATCACCTACTACGACGCCGAGCACCTCGGCTTCGCGGTCGACACCGAACAGGGTCTGCTCTCCCCCGTCGTGCACAACGCCGGCGACCTGTCGCTGGCCGGGCTGGCCCGGGCGATCGCCGACATCGCCGCGCGCGCCCGCTCGGGCAACCTCAAACCCGACGAGCTGTCCGGCGGCACCTTCACGATCACCAACATCGGCAGCCAGGGCGCGCTGTTCGACACCCCCATCCTGGTTCCGCCGCAGGCCGCCATGCTGGGCACCGGCGCCATCGTCAAGCGGCCGCGGGTGATCGTCGACGAGTTCGGCAACGAATCCATCGGTGTCCGCTCGATCTGCTATCTGCCACTGACCTATGACCACCGGCTGATCGACGGCGCAGACGCCGGCCGCTTCCTCACCACCATCAAGCACCGTCTCGAAGAGGGCGCGTTCGAGGCCGACCTCGGCCTGTAACGAAGGACAATCGAACGTGGCTCGCGCCGGCCAGCAGGCCCTCATCGCTATTGCGGGTTCGTCCGGCCTGATCGGTTCGGCCCTGGCCGCGGCCCTGCGCGCGGCCGATCACCGGGTGTTGCGCATCGTGCGCCGCGCACCGGCGAATGCCGATGAGCTGCACTGGAATCCCGAGAGCGGCGATTTGGATCCCGACACGCTGACCGGCGTCGACGCCGTCGTCAACCTGTGCGGCGTCAATATCGGCAAGCGGCGATGGTCGGGCGCCTTTAAGCAGAGCCTGCGCGACAGCCGCATCGCCCCCACCGAGGTGCTGGCGCACGCCGTCGCCGACGCGGGGGTGGCGACCCTGGTCAACGCCAGCGCGGTCGGCTTCTACGGCAACACCAAGGACCGCGCGGTCGACGAAAACGACCGTGCGGGAACGGGTTTCCTGGCGCGGCTGTGTGAGGACTGGGAGGCCGCCACGCTGCCGGCCCAGTACGGCGGCGCCCGGGTGGTGCTGGCCCGCACCGGGCTGGTGTTCTCCCCCGCGGGCGGCGTGCTGGGCCGGCTGCGGCCGTTGTTCC
>NZ_LZKV01000057.1:0-2942 GCF_001672995.1 Mycobacterium sp. 1482292.6
GTCATCGCGCCACTCCTCCTCATCGCTGTGCTCTGCATCGTCGCCGGCGCGGTCATCGCGCCACTCCTCCTCATCGCGGCGTCCCCCGCAAGCGGGCGGGGGTACCTCCCACTTGTGGGGGCGTGCCCCGCCGCATCGTCGCCGGCGCGGCCATGGTTCCCTCTTTCACCCCGGGTTGTTTCGCAGGCAGCGTATCCTTGCTAACTTATACAGCGTATCAATCGTATTGCCTACTGTATGGGTAACCGTATCGGCGGAGAAAGGCCGGATTCGACGGTGAGTCAGGGGGCCGACACGGCCGGTGCCGAGGGTTCGGTGACAGTGCACCGCGAGGGTGCGGTGTTACTGGTGACGCTCGATCGCCCATCGCGGCGTAACTCGTTGACGCAGTTGATGATCGGGGCTTTGGTCGAGGCCCTGACCGATGCCGCTTCCGACGATTCGCTGCGGGCCGTGCACATCCGGGGAGCCGGCGGTGACTTCTGCGCCGGCGCCGACTGGGTCGCCGCCAACGACCCCGGCGCCCCGCGTCCCCGCACCGGTGATCTGGTGCGGCGGATTCCCCACGCCGCTCACCGCGTGATCGAGCTCGTCGCGTCCATCCAGCTGCCGGTGGTGTGCAGCGTGCGGGGCTGGGCGGTGGGATTCGGCTGCAACCTCACGCTGGCCGCCGACTTCACCGTGGCCGCCGACGATGCCGTGTTCTGGGAGCCCTTCATCGACCGGGGGTTCAGCCCGGATTCGGGCTCCACCTGGCTGCTGCCGCGGCTGATCGGCCTGGCGCGGGCCCGGCGAATGCTGCTGCTGGGCGAGAAGGTGGGCGCGCCGGATGCGGCCGACTGGGGATTGATTCACCAAGCCGTCAGCGGCCCCGAGCTCGACCGCGCCGCCGAAGAGTTGGTGGGCCGACTGGCCGCCGGGCCGACGGCCGCGCTCGGACTGGCCAAACAGGCTATCAATTTCGGCCAGCAGGCAACGCTGAGCCAGTCGCTGACCCAGGAGTTGTTCAACCTGGAATTATCTTGCCGAACAAGCGATTTCAAGGAGGGCCTGGAGGCCTTCCGGCAGCGACGGGATCCGGATTTTCGTGGACGCTAGTTCGGGGGCGTCGAGTGTGGGCCGTACGCACGGCAACTGCCTCGAATTCGTCCATATGCCCCACGCTCGACGTGCAAAACAACACGAAGGGATGACCGATGCCCACTGATTCGTTCGACACCATCAAATACGAAGTCGATGGGCACACCGCGACGATCACCCTGAACCGCCCGGACGCCCTCAATGCGCTCAGCCCGCACATGATCACCGAGCTGCGGGCCGCCTACGACGAGGCCGAAAACGACGACGCTGTCTGGTTGACCATCGTCACCGGCACCGGCCGCGCGTTCTGCACCGGTGCTGACGTCAAGGAGATTCCCGAAGACGGCAAGGTGATCTACGAGCGGCCCTACCTGTCGACATACGACCAGTGGGAGGCGCCGCAGGAGGGCACCCCGCCGTTTCGCACCATGGCCAAGCCGGTGCTCACCGCCGTGAACGGGATCTGCTGTGGCGCCGGCATGGATTGGGTCACCACGACCGACATCGTCATCGCGTCCGAGCAGGCCACCTTCTTCGATCCGCACGTCAGCATCGGGTTGGTGGCCGGCCGGGAATTGGTGCGGGTGTCTCGGGTGTTGCCTCGCTCGATCGCGCTGCGAATGGCCCTGATGGGCAAGCACGAGCGGATGAGCGCGCAACGCGCCTACGAGCTTGGGTTGATCAGCGAGATCGTGGAACATGACCGCCTGCTGGAGCGCGCCCACGAGATCGCCGACATCGTCAATTCCAATGCACCGCTGGCCGTCCGGGGCACCCGGCTCGCGATTCTCAAGGGACTCAACGTGCCCCTGCACGAGGCGGAGATACTCGCCGAGACCTTCCGCGAGCGGGTGCTGCGCACCGAGGACGCGGCCGAAGGACCCCGGGCCTTCGTCGAGAAGCGCAAGCCGAATTGGCAGTGCCGATGACGTTCGAAACCATTCTGTTCGAGGTCGACACGCGCGACCACGTCGCCACCATCACACTGAATCGCCCCGAACAGCTCAACGCGTTCAACCGCACCATGTGCGAGGAGATGGCCCGCGCGTGGCGCACCGTCAAACTCGACGATTCGGTGCATGCGGTCGTGTTGCGCGCCGCCGGCGACCGGGCGTTCAGCGCCGGGCTGGACATCAAGACGCCATACGGTCAGCCCGAAAACATCTGGAACCACGAGGATCCCGGCGAAGCGCTGAGTCCCAAGTGGCAGAAGATGTGGAAGCCCGTGGTATGTGCGGTCCAGGGCATATGCACCGCGGGCGCGTTCTACTTCGTCAACGAATCCGACGTGGTGATCTGCTCCGAGAACGCCACCTTCTTCGACTCTCACGTGTCGGCGGGCCTGGTGTGCGCTTTGGAGCCGATCGGCCTGATGCGCCGCATCGGCCTGGGTGAAACGTTGCGAATAGCATTGATGGGCAACGACGAACGGGTCGGCGCCGAGACCGCGCTGCGGATCGGGCTGGTCTCCGAGGTCGTCGCCGCCGACCAGCTTTGGGACCGCGCCCACCAGATCGCGGCGACCATCGCCGCCAAGCCGCCGACCGCGACAGCCGGCACGGTGAAGGCGATCTGGGAATCGCTGGACAAGCCGTACCGCGCGGCGATGGAGCAGAACCTGATCTATACCCGGCTGGGAAACCCGTTGGGCACCGCGGAGCTGGCCGCTGGAAACGATTCCGGGGCGCCGAGCGCGGCCCGCACCCCGAAGATTCGCTGATGTCGCCTCACCCGCTGGCCCAACGCATCGCCGACGTGCTCGACCTGCAACCGGACTCGCGCGCCATCGAGTATGGCGGCCAATGGATCTCCTGGGCACGAGTCGGGGCGCTGGCGCGGCGTATCGCCGCGATTATCGGCGG
>NZ_LZKV01000058.1:0-3319 GCF_001672995.1 Mycobacterium sp. 1482292.6
CCAGCCCGGTTCCCGATGCGTCAGATGGTGTTTGGTCATGCCGTAGCCGGCCATCGAGAAGCCGGTGAACACCCCGATCGCATAGAACGGCACCAGGGCATTCACCGACCCGCCGGTGGCCACCAGCAACGCGACCGACAGCGCCGTCAGCGTGATGATCCCGTTCGAAAACACCAGGCGGTGACCGCGTTTCGTGAGCTGCCTGGGCAGGAAGCGGTCGTCTGCGACGAAACTGGCCAGCGCCGGAAAGCCGTTGAAGCTGGTGTTGGCGCCGGTGAACAAGATGGCGGCCGTTGCCGCTTGGACCAGGACATAGAAGACGTCGCCGACAACGCCGTTGCCGAAGACGGCCCGCCCGATCTGCGACAGGACCGACGGGTACTCGGTCAGGTACGGCGTCGCGTGGGTGACGTGCGCCAGGTAGGCGACGCCGGCCAGCAGCAGGCCGAGGATGGTGGCCATCGCGGTCAGCACTCGGCGCGCGTTGCGCCCCTGGGGCTTTCGGAAGTACTCGACCGTATTGGAGATCGCCTCGACCCCGGTCAGCGACGAACCACCGTTGGCGAACGCACGCAGCAGCACCAAGATCGTGGCGCCCAGCACCAGCCCGTTGCCCTGGTGCACCGGGACGGTCCCGGCCATATGCGTGGGGTCGTAGATGGGCAGGTTTCCGATGACCGCGCGCACGACGCCGACCACGATGGTCAGGGCGACCATGACGACGAAGGAATACGTCGCCACCGCGAACGGCAATCCCGCCTCCTTGAGGCCGCGCAGGTTGGCGTAGCAGATGAGAAGCACCACGGCGACGGTGAGTTCGAGGCTGTAGGGGCCCAGCGCGGGAATCGCCGAGACCACCGCGACGGTCCCCGCGGCCGACTGCACGGCGACCGTGACCACGTAGTCGATCAGCAGCGCCGCGGCGGCGATCTGCGCGACCCGCGGTCCGAAATTGTCGCGCGCGACGATATACGAGCCGCCCGCCCGGGTGTAGGCCATGACCACCTGCCGATACGAGGCGGCCACCAGCACCAGGATCAGCAGGATCACGCCGGTGATGGGCAGCAACAGCAGGAAGGCGGCCAGCCCCGCATGCGGTAACAGCTCGATCAGGATCTGCTCGGGGCCATACGCCACCGAGGACACCGCGTCGGGCGAAAGAGCCCCCAGCGCAACCTGATTCGACAACTTCTCGGATGCGATGTCCTCGGTGATCAGCGGCTTGCCCAGGAACACCCGCTTGGCGATGTCCCCCAGCGACAGCGGGATGCGCAGCTTGCCGGTCGAACTGGTCACGAGCACCGTCCTTACCCGAGGTTGAGAACGTGGAACGCCTGAAGATGCATTGTGCACGCTCGCCGCTCTCCTGGGGCCCGGGCGGTGCGGAAACGCCGGGCCGGATCGCCCGCTAAGCGAGTCGTTGCACGGCGGCGGCGATCCGCTCGTCGGCGGCGGTCAGCGCCACCCGAACGTGCCGCGCACCGCGCGGGCCGTAGAAATCACCCGGGGCCACCAGGATGCCGCGCTGCGCCAGCCAGGCGACGCTGTCGTGGCATGGCTCGCCGCGGGTGGCCCACAGGTACAGGCCGGCTTCGGAATGGTCGACGGTGAAGCCGGCCGAGCGCAGGGCGGGCAGCAGGGCCGCGCGGCGGCGCTCATAGCGCTGCCGCTGCGCCAGTTCGTGGGCGTCGTCGTCGAGGGCCGCCACCATGGCCGCCTGCACCGGCGTGGGCACCATCATCCCGGCGTGCTTGCGCACGGCCAGCAGCTCGTCGACCAGCTCGGGGTCCCCGGCGACGAACCCGGCCCGGTAGCCCGCCAGCGACGAGCTCTTCGATAGGGAGTGGATCGCGAGCAGGCCGGTGTGGTCGCCGTCGCAGACCGAGGGGTGCAGGATCGACAGCGGCTGGTCGTCCCAGCCCAGCCCCAGATAGCACTCGTCGGAGGCCACCAGGCAGCCCCGGTCGCGGGCCCAGCCGACCACCTTGCGCAGGTGATCGACGCCCAGGACACGTCCGGTCGGGTTGCTCGGCGAATTCAGGTAGTACAAGGACGGCGATTGCGGACCCAGCTGGGTCAGCGAATCCGCGCGCAGCACCCGCGCCCCGGCCAGCCGGGCCCCGACGTCATAGGTCGGATACGCCAGCTCCGGCACCACGATGACGTCCGCGGGGCCCAGGCCCAGCAGCGTGGGCAGCCAGGCGATGAGCTCCTTGCTGCCGATCACCGGGAGCACGGCCGCCTCGCCCAGCCCGGTGATGCCGAACCGGCGGTCCAGCGCGGCGACCGCCGATGCGCGCAGCCGGGCGGTGCCGGCGGTGGCGGGATAGCCCGACGCCGACGCGGCGGCGGCCAGCGCCTCCTGGATCACCGGGGCAACGGGGTCGACCGGGGTGCCGACCGAGAGGTCGACGATGCCGTCCGGGTGGGCGCCGGCGAGCGCCTTCGCGTCGGCCAGCGTGTCCCAGGGGAACTCGGGCAGGGCCGCCGACACCGCCGGCCGGCGCTTTTTGAGCTGGTGGGGCACCGGGCCGCTCAGTCGCCCTCGCCCTGCGGCGGCAGATCCTTGACCACCTGCGGGTCGTTCTCGGTCAAGCCGACCTTGGCCGCGCCGCCGGGCGATCCCAGCTCGACGAAGAAGTCGGCGTTGATCTGCGTGTACTGGCTCCACTGGTCCGGCACATCGTCTTCGTAGTAGATCGCTTCGACGGGGCAGACCGGCTCGCACGCCCCGCAGTCGACGCATTCGTCGGGGTGGATGTAGAGCATCCGAGCGCCTTCATAGATGCAGTCGACGGGGCACTCCTCGATACAGGCTTTGTCCTTGATGTCGACACAGGGTTCGGCGATCGTGTACGTCACAGACGTCTCCTCCATGTACTAGGCCAGCTGCTGGGCTCAACTGTGGGCTGGGCGTTCAGCTCGCACCGGCGCGCGTCCGACCGCATCCGGTGAAGCTTTCGGTTACTGATACTAGACGTTGCAGATACAGGTCAACCATTTGGCGCGCCTGTCGAAATACCGATTTAAGACCGACAGTCTCGGAGCCTGTGACCGGCCCCCGTTTCGCCGACGGCGAACACCGCTGACAAGCCGCTGACCTGCGAAGAGTAACGCCCGGGCGGTGGCGTGCGATAGCCGTTGTGTTGCAGGCACGCTCGCGGGGCCTGGTAATCTCAACCGAAGGACGGCAACCGCTGGGCAGATGTTCTCGCCGTAATAGCGGTGCATTAACTGGGGAAGGTGTCCACACATGAGGCTGTCGTTGAGCAAATTGGGCGTTGCGGTTGGCAGCGCGGCGGTGGCGTTGAGCGCCGCG
>NZ_LZKV01000059.1:0-747 GCF_001672995.1 Mycobacterium sp. 1482292.6
AAAGAAATTCGTCCCGACCAGCACCGCGTGCACGGTGTGATTGGTGGCCAGTTCCGCCAGCGTCGGCATGGCCGCCAAGGCGGCGGTGTACGCCGAGGCCGCGACCTCTTGTTGGGCGGCGGCCCCCGCGCTGTCGGCGCTGGCCTGCTGCAACCACGCCAGGTACGGCAGGTGGGCCGCCACGTACTGCTCGGCGCTCGGCCCCTCCCAGGCGCCGGCCTGGGCCTCCCCCAACAGCCCACTGAGTTCGGCTGCCGCCGAGGCGTATTGGGCGCTGAGCGCGGTCCACGCGCCGGCGGCCGCCAACAGCGGCCCCGGCCCTGGACCGGCGCTCAGTAACGCCGAATGCACCTCGGGTGGCGACGCCATCCAGATGGGCGCGATGGGGGCGGTCATGGTCAGGCGCCCGCGATTCCGAACGTCGCAGCGGCCGCGGTGTCTCCGGCGAGGTAGCTTGCGCCCGCTTCGCCGACGCCGACGCCGGCGCGGCCCAGCTCTTCGACACCCTGGGCCGCCACGGCGGAGTGCTCCTGGCCCGCAGCGCTGAATCCGACGGCGGTTTGCAGCGACACCGGATCGACCGCCGGCGGCACCACCGCCGTGATCGCCGGGGCCGCCGCCGCATGCGCGGCCGCCAGCCGGGCCGTCAGGGCCTCCACCGCCGCACTGGTGGCGGCCATGCCGACGCTGGCGGAACTGGCCACCAATCACACCGTGCACGCGGTGCTGGTCGGGACGAATTTCTTT
>NZ_LZKV01000060.1:0-21024 GCF_001672995.1 Mycobacterium sp. 1482292.6
CACCTCGACGTGGAAAAACCCACCGCGGCGCTGCATCTGGGTCCGCTGCTCTCCGATGCCGACCGCCGCTATCTCACCTGTGATGCCACGTGTGAAGTGTGGTTCGAACGCCGCGGCGAGGTCATCGGTGCCGGAAGGGCGACGCGGGTGATCAACCGGCGGCTGCGCCGCGCGCTGGAGTATCGCGACCGCACCTGTGTGGTGCCGGGTTGTGGTGCCACCCGCGGTCTGCACGCCCATCACCTGCGGCACTGGGAAGACGGCGGCCCCACCGAACTAGCCAACCTGGTGCTGGTCTGTCCCTACCATCACCGGTCACATCATCGCGGTGTCATCACCCTCAGCGGACCCGCACACGCACTCGTGGTCCGCGACGACGAAGGCCAAGTGCTCAGCCCGGGATCGCTGGCGCGCCCACCCACCGGGCCCCCACCTGCGGTGGCGCCGTGTCCGGGACCGATCGGCGAACGCGCCGACTGGTGGTGGTACACACCCTTCCAACCCCACCCACCACCGACAAACAACTAGGGACGACGGGTCACTACCGGCAAAGCTTTGAAGCTCAAAGATGTTGCGGCATCCAATAATCCGAACATGCCCGGCCGCCTACCGCGTCGTCCGTGCGGTGCCCGACACCCGCAAAACCTATAGCGGCGGCAGCTGCCCCTTGGCTATCAGCGTCTGCAGCTCGACGTACTCGTGCAGCCCCTCCGGCCCGAACTCGCGGCCGATGCCGGATTGCTTGAAGCCGCCGAAGGGTGCGCCGATGTCCAAGGTGTACATGTTGATGCCGTAGGTCCCGGTGCGGACCGCAGCCGCGACCTGCAGGCCATGCTCGATGTCGGCGGTCCACACCGAACCGGCCAACCCGTAATCGGTTTCGTTGGCGATGCGGATCGCGTCGTCCTCGTCGCGGTAGCGCAGCACGGTCAGCACCGGACCGAAAATCTCCTCCCGGGCGATGCGCATGTCGTTGGTGGCGTCGGCGAACAACGTCGGCTGCACGTACCAGCCGCGCTCGGACGGGCTCTGCTCGCCACCGAGCACGACGCGAGCGCCCTCGCTGCGGCCGGACTTGATGTAGTCCTGGACGCGGCGCTGTTGCCGTTGCGCGACAAGGGGTCCGATGTCCGTCGACTCGTCGGCCGGGTCGCCGACCTTGAGCGCCGACATCATGCCGGCCAGCGCGTCGACGACCTCGTCGTGCTTGCGGTCGCTGACCAGAATCCGGGTCTGCGCCACGCACGCCTGGCCGTTGTTCATCAGGCCCGCGGACTTCAGGCCGGCCACCGTCTTGTCAATGTCGGCGTCGTCGAGGATGATGGCCGCGGACTTGCCGCCCAGCTCCAAACTGACCCGCTTCAGCTGCTCGCCGCACAGCGCGGCGATCCGGCGCCCGACGGCGCTGGAACCGGTGAACGCGATCTTGTCCACGCCGGGATGGCGCACCAGCGCTTCACCGACATCCGGACCGCCGGGCAGCACCGACACCACGCCGTCGGGCAACCCGATCTGCTCGATCATCTCGGCCAACCACAAGGCGTCCAACGGGGTTTCGGGAGCGGGCTTGATGATGACCGTGCAGCCCGCGATCAGCGCCGGGATCAGCTTGGGCATGATCAGAAACTGCGGTACATTCCACGGCACGATCGCCCCGACCACTCCGACCGGAGCTCTGCGCAGGTGCACCTCGCCGAGCACGCCCTGGCGGCGTTCCTGCCACGGGAACTCGCGGGCGGCGGCCAGCGACAGGTGCATCAGCGCCGCCGCGGCCGCACCCTGGCCCATCCGGCTGAAGCTGCGCGGCGACCCCATCTCGTCGGTGATGAGATCGGCCATCTCGTCGGCGTGGGCGGCATAGATTCCGGCGAGCTGTTCGACCTTGGCCATCCGTTCGGCATGGCTCAGCCGTGGCCACGGACCGTGATCGAACGCGTGCCGTGCGGCGGCGACGGCCGCCTCGACGTCCTCGGGGCCGGCGACTTGGACGTGCCCGACCGGCTCCTCCGAGTGCGGCGAGATCACCGCGAGCTGCTGGGGATTGGCCGGCTTGCGCCACTGGCCCCCAATGAACACCTCGTTATAGGAGCGATGGCCGGAAGTCTCTGTCATCGGGGCACTTCCTCAGGGGATCGGACCGCGACCGCAATTTCGCTATTCACGCTAACATAGCGAAAAAAGCAGCGAGGCCCGATATGACCAGCGATTGGCGCAGTTACCCGTTTCAGTTGGTGCCCGGCGACGACCAGTTGGAGTTTCCCGCCGCGGAAGGCGAACATGCCGATCAGGAATCGGATACCTGGTTCATCGCCGGCCAGCTCGACGCCGCCGAGACCGATCGATCGTTTGCCTTCCTGACCATCTTCAACAAGAACCGGCCCGGGGGCACGGTGGTCGCGGACTTCTACACGCTGGCGCTGTTCGACCTCGACACCGGCGACTACGGCACCTTCACGGACTACGACATGCCGCCGGCCAATATGGAGCCGGGCGCCCAGCCCAAGCTGACGATGGCGTCGGGCCACCTCGACATCAACTATCACAGCGGCGCGGGTACCGCGTCGTGGACGACCAGTCGTAACGGCGATGGCGAACTGTTGCCCTACACGTACCGCGTGAGCCTGGTCGGAATGGATCAGTCCGGCCGGCCCATGCGACTGGATCTGGCCGTATCACCAACGCGCGCACCGACACCGGTGGGTGCGTCGACGTACAACGGAAAGATCGTCTGCTTCGGTCAAAGCGACACCTATTCCTATTTCCAGACCGGAATGGCGATGACCGGCACCTTGCGCTGGGGGGACGTGGTGGCGCAGGTGTCCGGCACCAGCGGGCACGTCGACAGGCAGTGGTTCCCGAAGTACGCCGGCGGAGGTGGATCCGGGGGAGACCCGCGGGCCAGGTCGCACGAATGGCGCACGATCAACTTCGACAACGGCGTCGACCTGAGCATCTGGCGCCAGTTCGACCGCACAGATGGCAATGCGCTGCAACCGTTTACCGGCATCACGACAAGCCACCCAGACCCCACGATCGCGCCGCAATGCGCCGAAGACATCGAGGTCACGGTCAGCAGCTACGTGCGATGGCCGGAGGCCATGCGACCGCTGGTGCGACCACTCGCCCCGGCGCGGTATATGCCGGATCGGCACCGGATCACCTGTCCCACACTGCAATTAGATCTCGTTGGCGAGCCGCTGGTGCCCGCCCCGGCGCACGGGCTGCCGATCGAATACATGGAAGGCCCCTACCGCTACCGTGGGACCATGTGGGGAGAACCGGTGACGGGCTTCGCGTTCAACGAACGCTCGCTGGCGCTATACCGGGATTGGGAACTCGTCGAGGTGCTGTCCACCACTGTCGCGAACCTGACACCGCCGGAGCCCCGACTGCAGAGGATGGTGGATCAGTTGGTACCCCTGGTCGCCGCCGGGCGCCGCAAGGACGCCGTTGAGCTGCTGTTCAGCTCGGCGCCCGTCGAAAACGACGCGCTGGCAAAGCTTCTCGACGATCTTATCGCGGTGCTGTCAGTCGACGGCGGCTGAGCGCAAAAGCGCGCGGGCCCACGTGATGTGCCGATGCTGCAAACCCGGCTCGTTGCGGCCGAACACCAGGTGATCGCGGACTCCGGACTCCAGATTGGCTTGCAGCCGCTCGACCAGCCGGTAGTCCTCGTCGCGCACGGTGGCATGTGCATATTCGAAGATGGCCTGAGCCCCGGCGGCCACCGCCTCGTCGGAGAGGTCCTGCGGAGTTGCGTTCTGGTGCACGGTGATTGACCTGCCGGGCCGGTCGCCGGGGTAGACGCGGAACAGCTCACCGTTGGCGATGGTCACCGACAGCACGATGTTGGGGAACAGCGCATAGATCACCACCATGTTGTGGAACGGATTCCACTGATCCTCCGGCAAGTCCTCGAGCTCGAGGATGGTGTTGAGCGGGAAGATCAACCGGTGGTGTGGCCCGTAGGAGTCGAACAGCGTGCAGTTGCTGCGCGCAACGGTGGCGAAGGTCTGTTGATGGACGGTGGCGAAATGGTAATTCTCGGCGAAGGTGTCGATGGCCAGTTTCCAGTTGATCGCGGAGTCCAGCACCTTCTCGCCCAGCGGCGACCAGCGCCCGATGCCCCAGGAGTCCAGTTCCTCGGCGAGCGGGCCCAGGTGTGCGGCCACATCCAATGTCGCCCCGGGATCCAGTGCCACCCAAAGGAATCCAGCGAACTCGGTGGCCGGGAGTTCGGTCAGGCCGTCGGACTTGACGGTCACTTCCGGGAACCCCTCACGTCCCGGAAGTGCCACCAAGTGCCCGGTGTTGTCGTACGTCCAGGCGTGGTAGGGGCAGGTGAACCGCTTGGCGATGCCGCATCCCGTCGCCACCTGTGACTGGCGGTGCAGACACACGTTGTCGAACGCCTTGACCGATCCCTCCGAGGTTCTGGTCAGCAGGATGGACCGCCCCATCACCGTCTTGGTGCAATACGCGCCGGGGACGGGAAGTTCCGAGACATAGCCGACCAGTTGAGGACTGGCGAGCAGCATGGCGCGATCCCGGTCGTGTCGCTCGATACCCGTGTAGTCCCGCGCGTCGATGGTGTGCTGGCCGGGTGCGAGGTCGGTCGTCTTGTCCCGCGCCAGTTTCAACGCGCGCCGGGTCAGGTCGATCAGCTGACCGTGTTGCATCCGACCAGTACAGACCTTGTAACAGTTGTAAGGTCAAGGAGTGGCTGAGCAGTTGCTGATCGGCGACGTCACGGCCTTGACCGGCATCGCTTCCGGCCGTATTCGCCATTACGAGAAAATTGGGCTGCTGCGCGCAGAACATCTGTCCAACGGCTACCGCGTTTTCGGCGTCGAGCAGGTTCTCGATTTGTTGCGCATCGACCTGATGCGAAGCCTCGGTGTCGGTATCAACGACATCGCCCGGCTGATGGAGGGCGGACACAGCACGCTGGCCGGCCTGCTCGACCAGCACCGTACGCTGCTGATCCAAGAACGTGAGCGGCTCGACCAACTGATCCGGGCCATCGACGAATCCTGCGCCGCCACCCAGTGTTCCGGCGCCGACCTCAACGAGCACATCCTGCACCGGTTGGCGACGACGCACCGCGACAGCATTGGCGTGATCGGGCGGCTCAGCGCGCCGCTGTCGGCGCCCGTCGCCGCGATGTACGCGGACCTGTTCGACGAGTGGGAGCTACCGGTTCCCGCCTTGTTCGGGCAAATGGTGCTGCCGAACGCGGCCAGCACGTTGCTGTCGCGACTGGCCGAGACGCCGGGCCACGAGGTGCTGTTCGGTCGGTTGCGCAACCTGGCCGCCGACGTGATTGCGCTGGGCGACGACGAGTCGGCGGCGGCGGAGCTTGCGCGCCGTTGGATCGACGAGCAGCTGACCGACCCGCTGCCCGACGACGTGGTCGGCGTGCTGCGGGGAGTGCAACCGCTCTTGGAGCACGACCCGGTGATCGTGCAGGGGTTCCGCGCCTGGGCGGCATCGATCAGCCCGGCGGCAGCGCTGTTCATCGAGGAGATCGCCCAGCAGACCGCTCGTCGCGGACTGGAGGCGGTGAGCGTCATCGTGCTGCCCGCGCCCCGATCCGTTCAAACGAACGATGCGGCACTGTGATGCACATGTGACTCGTGTGATCAATGTGTCACATGGGGTCTATGTCGTACCCTGTGGCTTGTGTCCTCCGTTTCGCGACGTGACCTGCTCAAATTCGCGGCCGCAACCCCCGCCCTGCTGGGCCTGGGCGCTGCGGGCGCAGCGCTGAGCGCCGCACCGGCGTCTGGCTCGCTGGGCACCCTGCTGGACTACGCGGCCGGCGTCATTCCGGCCAGCCAGATCAGGGCCGCGGGCGCGGTGGGGGCGATCCGGTATGTCTCGGACCGCCGCCCCGGCGGCAATTGGATGCTCGGCAAGCCGATCCAGGTCGCCGAAGCGCATGACCTCAACAGCAATGGGCTCAAAATCGTGTCCTGCTACCAGTACGGCAAGACCAGCACCGCGGACTGGCTGGGCGGTGCCAGCGCGGGTCTGCAGCACGCGCAGCGCGGGATGCAGCTGCACGCCGCGGCCGGTGGGCCCGCCAGCGCACCCATTTACGCCTCGATCGACGACGATCCCTCCTACGAGCAGTACAAGAGCCAGGTGGCGCCGTACCTGCGGTCGTGGGAGTCGGTGATCGGTCATCAGCGCACAGGCGTGTACGCCAATTCGAAAACGATCGACTGGGCGCTGCACGACGGATTGGGCTCTTACTTCTGGCAGCACAACTGGGGTTCACCCAAGGGGTACGCTCACCCGGCGGCCAACCTGCACCAGGTTGAAATCGACAAACGCAGCGTCGGCGGCGTCGGCGTGGACATCAACGAGATCCTCAAGCCCCAATTCGGGCAGTGGGCCTAGTCTCCGATCCCGCCGTCCGGCCCGGCCCGGACGCCGACTCTTAAAGTTTCCAGCAAACACTCGTTCGCTCGTTTTCCCGACGGGTGCGCGCGGCCATCGGCCGTCCGATGCCGCCGAGGGCGCCGCGACGGCACTCCGCGGCGCAAAATTTTTATGTAACGATTCGATAACAAGACTGCTTTGATCTGCGCAGTTGTAGCTACTCGACCGTAACCACCTGCACGCAGCGGGTTTGTGAATCGGGTCCGCGCCGTAGGTGAAACCGCGTGTTACCCAGGACACGGTTACCCATGCGTAGAACTCACCAGTAACCAATCAGCACGCGAAACAAGCGCCGATCCTTATGACACTCTTAGTACAGCCGATGGAGTCCGTCGCGCCGCCGTGCACCACTCGGGCGGTCCGCCGACAACACACCGGCCAGCCGTTTCCCGGCTAGTGATTCGACGCTGAACCACGCCGCATCGACGCCAAGCCCGCCAGGCGGTGGTGATCGCCAGACGACGAGACCTAAAGACGCATACAGGGGAGACAGACAAGGTGACGATCCACGAGCACGACCGGGTGTCCGCTGACCGCGACGGCCAAGGCAAGGCCCCACACGCCGGGGACACCCACGCCCTTGTCGACCGCCTGACGGCCGGCGAGCCCTACGCGGTCGCATTCGGTGGCCAGGGCAGCGCGTGGCTGGAGACCCTCGAAGAGCTGGTGTCGTCGGCCGGTATCGAGTCCGACCTGGCAACGCTGGTCGGCGAGGTGAACCTGGTCCTCGAGCCGGTGGCCAAGGAGCTCGTCGTGGTCCGCCCGATCGGCTTCGAGCCGCTGACCTGGGTGCGTGCCCTGGCGGCCGAAGATCCGGTCCCCTCGGACAAGCACCTGACCTCGGCCGCGGTGTCGATACCGGGCGTGCTGCTCACCCAGATCGCGGCCGTGCGCGCGCTGGCGCGCCAAGGGATGGACCTCAAGGCGATGCCCCCGGTGGCCGTGGCCGGACATTCCCAGGGCGTGCTCGCCGTCGAGGCGCTCAAGGCCGGGGGCGCGCGCGACGTCGAGCTGCTGGCGTTGGCCCAGCTGATCGGCGCGGCCGGGACCCTGGTGGCCCGCCGGCGCGGCATCTCGGTCCTCGGCGACCGCCCGCCGATGGTGTCGGTCACCAACGCCGATCCCGACCGCATCGGCCGGCTGCTCGACGAGTTCGCGCAGGACGTGCGCACCGTTCTGCCGCCCGTCCTGTCCATCCGCAACGGCCGCCGTTCGGTCGTCATCACCGGCACCCCGGAACAGTTGTCCCGCTTCGAGCTGTACTGCCAGCAGATCTCGGAGAAGGAAGAGGCCGACCGGAAGAACAAGCTGCGCGGCGGTGACGTCTTCGCGCCGGTCTTCGATCCGGTGCAGGTCGAGGTGGGCTTCCACACGCCCCGGCTGGCCGACGGCATCGACATCGTCGGCGGCTGGGCCGAGAAGGTCGGCCTGGACGTCGAGCTGGCCCGCCAGCTCACCGAGTCGATCCTGGTGCGTCCGGTCGACTGGGTGGAGGAGATCACCCGGGTCAACGACGCGGGCGCTCGCTGGATTCTTGACCTGGGCCCCGGCGACATCCTGACCCGGTTGACCGCGCCGGTGATCCGCGGCCTGGGCGTGGGCATCGTGCCGGCCGCCACCCGCGGTGGTCAGCGCAACCTGTTCACCGTCGGCGCCGTCCCCGAGGTGGCGCGGGCGTGGTCGAGCTACGCCCCGACGCTGGTTCGCCTGCCCGACGGGCGGGTCAAGCTCTCGACGAAATTCACCCGGCTGACCGGCCGCTCGCCGATCCTGCTGGCCGGCATGACCCCGACCACCGTGGACGCCAAGATCGTGGCTGCCGCGGCCAACGCCGGGCACTGGGCCGAGCTGGCCGGTGGCGGACAGGTCACCGAGGAGATCTTCGCCGACCGCGTCGAGCAGCTGGCCGGGCTGCTCGAGGACGGCCGCACCTACCAGTTCAACGCGCTGTTCCTGGACCCGTACCTGTGGAAGTTGCAGGTCGGCGGCAAGCGGCTGGTGCAAAAGGCGCGCCAGTCCGGCGCGGCCATCGACGGCCTGGTCATCAGCGCCGGCATCCCGGATCTGGAGGAGGCCGTCGAGCTGATCGAGGAGCTCGGCGAGGTCGGCATCAGTCACGTCGTCTTCAAGCCCGGCACCGTCGAGCAGATCCGCTCGGTGATCCGCATCGCGACCGAGGTGTCCACCAAGCCGGTGATCGCGCACATCGAGGGCGGGCGCGCCGGTGGTCACCACTCCTGGGAAGACCTCGACGACCTGCTGTTGGCGACCTACTCGGAATTGCGGTCGCGCCCCAACATCACCGTCTGCGTCGGCGGCGGCATCGGCACGCCCGAGCGGGCGGCCGAATACCTGTCCGGGCGCTGGGCGCAGGCGTACGGCTTCCCGCTGATGCCCATCGACGGCATCCTGGTCGGCACCGCGGCGATGGCCGCCAAGGAGGCGACCACCTCGCCGTCGGTCAAGCGCATGCTGGTCGAAACCCAGGGCACCGACCAGTGGATCGGCGCCGGGAAAGCCTCGGGCGGAATGGCATCCAGCCGCAGCCAGCTCGGCGCGGACATCCACGAGATCGACAACAGCGCCTCGCGGTGCGGCCGGCTGCTCGACGAGGTCGCCGGTGACGCGGACGCCGTCGCGGAGCGTCGCGACGAGATCATCGCCGCGATGGCCAACACCGCCAAGCCGTACTTCGGCGATGTCGGTGAGATGACCTACCTGCAATGGCTGCAGCGCTACGTCGAATTGGCCATCGGCGACGGCGATTCCACCGCCGACACCGCCTCGCCGGGCAGCCCGTGGCTGGCCGACACCTGGCGCGACCGTTTCCAGCAGATGCTGCAACGCGCCGAGGCGCGGTTGGCCCCACAGGATTTCGGCCCCATCGAGACGCTGTACAACGACGAGGCCCTGCTGGAGAACCCCGGGGCGGCGATTGACCTGCTGCTCGACCGCTACCCCGACGCCGAGACGGTCCAGCTGCACCCGGCCGACGTGCCGTTCTTCGTCACCCTGTGCAAGACGCCGGGCAAGCCGGTCAACTTCGTGCCGGTGATCGACAAGGACGTGCGGCGTTGGTGGCGCAGCGACTCGCTCTGGCAGGCGCACGACGCCCGCTACGACGCCGACCAGGTCTGCATCATCCCGGGCACCGCGGCCGTCGCCGGCATCACCCGGATGGACGAGCCCATCGGTGAGCTACTGGACCGCTTCGAGCAGGCGGCCATCGACGAGGCGCTCGCCGCCGGACTGGAGCCCAAGGCCGTCACGTCACGCCGCACCGGTCGCGCCGATGTCACCGGGCCGCTGGCGGTCGTGCTGGACGCCCCCGACGTCCAGTGGGCCGGCCGCACCGCGACCAACCCGGTGCATCGCATCGCCGAACCCGCCGAGTGGCTGGTGCACGACGGACCCGAGAGCCGTCGCGCCACCCATTCGTCCACCGGGGCGCGGCTGCAGGTCGAAGGCGACCGCGTCGTCCTCAGTGTGCCCGTCTCGGGCACCTGGATCGACATCCCATTCACGTTGCCGCCCAACACCGTTGACGGTGCCACCCCGGTGGTCTCCACCGAGGACGCCGCCACGGCCATGCGGGCGGTGCTGGCCATCGCGGCCGGCGTCGACGGCCCGGACTTCTTGCCCGCGGTCACCGACGGCACGGCCACCGTCACCGTCGACTGGGACCCCGAGCGGGTCGCCGACCACACCGGTGTCACGGCCACCTTCGGAGAACCGTTGGCGCCCAGCCTCACCACCGTGCCCGACGCGCTCGTCGGGCCATGCTGGCCGGCCGTCTTCTCGGCGATCGGCTCGGCCGTCACCGATGCCGGCGTCCCGGTCGTCGAGGGCCTGCTGAGCCTGGTGCACCTGGATCACGCCGCCCACATGGTTGGCAGCCTGCCGAAGGTCCGGTCCCAATTGACCATCGCCGCAACGGCTTCGGCGGCCATCGACACGGACATGGGACGCGTGGTCCCCGTCTCGGTGACCATCGCCGACACCGACGGTCAGGTGATCGCCACCCTTGCCGAGCGTTTCGCCATCCTGGGCCGCACCGGCGCCGCCGAACTGGCTGACCCGACCCGCGCCGGTGGTGCGGTCTCGCCGAACGCGACCGACACCCCACGTCGACGCCGCCGCGACGTCTCCATCACCGCTCCGGTCGACATGCGTCCGTTCGCGGTGGTCTCCGGTGACCACAACCCCATTCACACCGACCGGGCCGCCGCGCTGCTGGCCGGCCTGGAATCGCCGATCGTGCACGGCATGTGGCTGTCGGCCGCCGCCCAGCACGCGGTGACCGCCACCGATGGCCAGGCCCGCCCGCCGGCGCGGCTGATCGGCTGGACCGCCCGCTTCCTGGGCATGGTGCGCCCCGGCGACGAGGTCGCGTTCCGCGTCGACCGCGTCGGAATCGACCAGGGCGCCGAGGTTTTGGAGGTCGCCGCCAAGGTCGGATCGGATCTGGTGATGTCGGCGACGGCCCGCCTGGCGGCCCCGCACACCGTCTACGCCTTCCCCGGCCAGGGCATTCAGCACAAGGGCATGGGCATGGACGTGCGGGCCCGGTCCAAGGCCGCCCGCAAGGTGTGGGACAAGGCCGACAAGTTCACCCGCGAGACCCTCGGCTTCTCGGTGCTGCACGTGGTCCGGGACAACCCGACCAGCATCATCGCCAGCGGTGTGCACTACAACCACCCCGAGGGCGTGCTGTACCTGACGCAGTTCACCCAGGTCGCGATGGCCACGGTGGCCGCCGCGCAGGTCGCCGAGATGCGCGAGCAGGGCGCCTTCGTGGAGGGCGCGATCGCCTGCGGCCACTCCGTCGGTGAGTACACCGCGCTGGCCTGCGTGACGGGCATCTACGAGCTGGAAGCCTTGCTGGAGACCGTGTTTCATCGCGGCTCGAAGATGCACGACATCGTCCCGCGCGACGAGCTGGGCCGGTCCAACTACCGGCTGGCGGCGATCCGGCCGTCGCAGATCGACCTGCCCGACGACGAGGTGCCGGGTTTTGTCGCGGAAATCGCCGAGCGCACGGGCGAGTTCCTGGAGATCGTCAACTTCAACCTGCGCGGTTCCCAGTACGCGATCGCCGGCACGGTGCGCGGCCTGGAAGCGCTCGAGGAAGAGGTGGAGCGGCGCCGCGAGATCACCGGCGGCAAGCGCTCATTCATCTTGGTGCCCGGCATCGACGTGCCCTTCCACTCGCGCGTGCTGCGGGTCGGTGTGGCGGAGTTCCGGCGGTCACTGGACCGGGTCATGCCGCGCGACAAGGATCCCGACGTCATCATCGGCCGGTACATCCCGAACCTGGTGCCGCGTCCGTTCACCCTGGACCGCGACTTCATCCAGGAGATCCGCGACCTGGTGCCGGCCGAGCCGCTCGACCCGATCCTCGCCGACTACGACACCTGGCTCGCCGAGCGCCGCATCGAGATGGCCCGCATCGTCGTGATCGAGCTGCTGGCATGGCAATTCGCCAGCCCGGTGCGCTGGATCGAAACCCAGGACCTGCTGTTCACCGAGGAGGCCGCCGGCGGTCTCGGCGTGGAGCGGTTCGTCGAGATCGGGGTGAAGTCCGCGCCGACCGTCGCGGGCCTGGCCACCAACACCCTCAAGCTGCCCGAATACGCCCACAGCACAGTCGAAGTGCTCAACGCCGAGCGTGACGCGGCGGTGCTGTTCGCCACCGACACCGACCCCGAGCCAGAACCCGAGGACGAGCCGGCGGCGGATGATTCCGCCGCATCCGCGGCGGAGTCGGCGCCCCTGCCTAATGTCGCCCCCGCCGTCGCTCCGGCTGGCGCCGGAGCGACGTCGGGCGCTCGGCCGGACGACATCGGGTTCGATGCCGCCGACGCCACGCTGGCGCTGATCGCGCTGTCGGCCAAGATGCGCATCGACCAGATCGAGGAGCTGGACTCGATCGAATCGATCACCGACGGCGCGTCGTCGCGACGCAACCAGCTGCTGGTGGACCTGGGCTCGGAGCTGAACCTGGGCGCCATCGACGGCGCCGCCGAAGCCGACCTGGCCGGGCTGCGCGCGCAGGTCACCAAGCTGGCTCGCACCTACAAGCCTTACGGCCCAGTGCTTTCCGATGCCATCAACGATCAGTTGCGCACGGTGCTGGGGCCCTCGGGTAAGCGGCCCGCCGCCATCGCCGAGCGGGTCAAGAAGACCTGGGAGCTCGGCGAGGGTTGGGCCAAGCACGTCACCGTGGAGGTCGCGCTGGGAACCCGCGAGGGCACCAGTGTCCGGGGTGGCGCCATGGGCCACCTGCACGAGGGTGCACTGGCCGACGCCGCCTCCGTCGACAAGGTGATCGACGCCGCGGTGGCATCCGTCGCCGCGCGGCGCGGTATCGCGGTGGCGCTGCCATCTTCGGGCGGTGGCGGCGGCGGTGCGACCATCGACGCCGCCGCGCTGGGCGAATTCACCGAGCAGATCACCGGCCGCGACGGCGTGCTGGCCTCGGCGGCGCGCCTGGTGCTCAACCAGCTGGGCCTCGACGACCCGGTCAGCGCGTCGGCTAGCCTGTCCAAGGCCACCGACGCCGAGCTCATCGACCTGGTGACCGCCGAACTCGGCGCCGACTGGCCGCGGCTGGTGGCACCGGTGTTCGATCCGAAGAAGGCCGTGCTGTTCGACGACCGGTGGGCCAGCGCGCGCGAGGACCTGGTCAAGCTGTGGCTGACCGACGAGGGCGACATCGATGCCCGGTGGGTGGAATTGTCCGAAAGGTTCGAGGGCGCAGGCCATGTCGTGGCCACCCAGGCCACCTGGTGGCAGGGCAAGGCCCTGTCCGCGGGTCGTCAGATCCACGCGTCGTTGTACGGCCGCATCGCGGCCGGGGCCGAGAACCCGGATCAGGGCCCGTACAGCAGCGAGGTCGCCGTGGTGACGGGCGCGTCCAAGGGTTCGATCGCCGCATCGGTCGTCGGGCGCTTGCTCGACGGCGGAGCCACCGTCGTCGCCACCACGTCCAAGCTCGACGACGAGCGGCTGGCGTTCTACCGCGGGCTCTACCGCGACCACGCCCGGTATGGCGCGGCGCTGTGGGTGGTGGCCGCCAACATGGCGTCCTACTCCGACATCGACGCGCTGGTCGAATGGGTGGGCACCGAGCAGACCGAAAGCCTTGGGCCGCAGTCGATTCACATCAAGGACGCGCAGACCCCGACGCTGCTGTTCCCGTTCGCCGCACCGCGGGTCGCCGGCGACCTGTCCGAGGCCGGCTCTCGCTCCGAGATGGAGATGAAGGTGCTGCTGTGGGCGGTGCAGCGCCTCATCGGTGGGCTGTCGAAGATCGGCGCCGAGCGCGACATCGCGTCCCGGCTGCACGTCGTGCTGCCGGGCTCACCGAACCGCGGAATGTTCGGCGGCGATGGCGCTTACGGCGAGGCCAAGTCGGCGCTGGACGCCTTGGTGAGTCGTTGGCACGCCGAGTCGTCCTGGGCGGCCCGGGTCAGCCTGGCGCACGCACTGATCGGGTGGACCCGCGGCACCGGGCTGATGGGCCACAACGACGCGATCGTGGACGCGGTCGAGGAGGCCGGCGTCACCACCTACTCGACCGACGAGATGGCGGCAATGCTGCTGTCCCTCTGCGACGTCGAGTCGAAGGTGGCCGCGGCGGGTGCGCCGATCAAGGCGGACCTGACCGGTGGGTTGGGCGAGGCCAACCTCGACATGGCCGAGCTGGCCGCCAAGGCCCGGGAGCAGGCCACGTCGGCATCGGACGACGCGGCCGACGAGGCCGCCGCCGAGGGCACCATCGCCGCGCTGCCGTCGCCGCCGCGTGGCTTCACCCCGGCGCCGCCTCCGGAATGGGCGGACCTCGACGTCGACCCGGCCGACCTGGTGGTCATCGTCGGTGGCGCGGAGCTCGGGCCCTACGGCTCGTCGCGGACCCGCTTCGAGATGGAGGTCGACAACGAGCTGTCGGCGGCCGGCGTCCTGGAGCTGGCCTGGACCACCGGCCTGATCCGTTGGGAGGACGACCCCCAACCCGGTTGGTACGACACGCAATCCGGTGACCTGGTCGACGAGTCCGAGTTGGTCGAGCGCTATCACGACGCCGTCGTGGAGCGTTGCGGCATCCGGGAATTCGTCGACGACGGCGCGATCGACCCCGATCACGCCTCGCCGCTGCTGGTGTCGGTGTTCCTGGACAAGGACTTCGCGTTCGTGGTGTCCTCGGAGGCCGACGCGCGCGCGTTCGTCGAGTTCGATCCCGAACACACGATCATCCGGCCGGTGCCCGACTCCAGCGACTGGCAGGTGATCCGCAAGGCGGGCACCGAGATTCGGGTGCCGCGCAAGACCAAGCTGTCGCGGACCGTCGGCGCGCAGATTCCCACCGGGTTCGACCCGACCGTCTTCGGCATCAGCCAGGACATGGCCAGCTCCACCGACCGGGTGGCGCTGTGGAACATCGTCGCGACCGTCGACGCGTTCCTGTCCTCGGGATTCACCCCGGCCGAGCTGATGCGGTGGGTGCACCCGGGCCTGGTGGCCAGCACGCAGGGCACCGGCATGGGCGGCATGACGTCGATGCAGACGATGTATCACGGCAACCTGCTCGGCCGGAACAAGCCAAACGACATCCTGCAAGAAGTTCTGCCGAATGTCGTTGCCGCACACGTCATTCAGAGTTACGTAGGCAGCTACGGCGCGATGATCCACCCGGTTGGCGCCTGCGCGACCGCGGCGGTGTCGGTCGAGGAGGGCGTCGACAAGATCCGGCTCGGCAAGGCCGAGCTGGTGGTCGCCGGTGGATTCGACGACCTGACGCTGGAAGCCATCATCGGCTTCGGTGACATGGCGGCCACCGCCGACACCTCCATGATGCGCGGCCGCGGCATCCACGACTCGAAGTTCTCCCGGCCCAACGATCGTCGCCGGCTGGGATTCCTCGAGGCGCAGGGCGGTGGCACCATCCTGCTGGCGCGCGGCGACCTGGCGCTGAAGATGGGTCTGCCGGTGCTGGCCGTGGTGGCCTACGCGCAGTCGTTCGCCGACGGCGTGCACACCTCGATCCCTGCGCCGGGGCTGGGCGCGCTGGGCGCCGGTCGCGGCGGGAAGGATTCGGCGCTGGCGCGGTCGCTGGCCAAGCTCGGGGTGGGCGCCGACGACATCGCGGTGATTTCCAAGCACGACACGTCGACGTTGGCCAACGATCCCAACGAGACCGAACTGCACGAGCGGCTCGCCGATTCGCTCGGCCGGTCCGAGGGTGCTCCGCTGTTCGTGGTGTCGCAGAAGAGCCTCACCGGGCACGCCAAGGGCGGCGCGGCGGTCTTCCAGATGATGGGCCTGTGCCAGATACTGCGCGACGGGGTGATCCCACCGAACCGCAGCCTGGACTGCGTCGACGACGAACTGGCCGGCTCGGCCCACTTCGTGTGGGTGCGCGAGACCCTGCGGCTGGGGGAGAAGTTCCCGCTCAAGGCGGGGTTGCTGACCAGCCTTGGGTTCGGCCATGTTTCGGGTTTGGTTGCGCTCGTGCATCCGCAGGCGTTCGTCGCCGCGCTCGACCCGCAGCAGCGTGCGGACTACCAGCGGCGCGCGGACGCCCGCCTGCTGGCCGGTCAGCGGCGGCTGGCGTCGGCGATCGCCGGTGGCGCGCCGATGTACGAGCGGCCGCCGAACCGTCGCTTCGACCATGACGAGTCGGAAAAGCGTCAGGAGGCCGCGATGCTGCTGAACCCGGATTCGCGCCTGGGTGACGGCGACGCCTACCGGGTCTCTGCCGGATGACGTCGGTCCGTTAGCCTGGCGACCCATGGGAATTGTCGGTGTGGGGATCGATCTCGTCTCCATCCCTGATTTCGCCGAGCAGGTCGACCAGCCGGGAACCGTTTTCTCCGAGACGTTCACCCCGGGTGAGCGCCGCGACGCCTCGGACAAGAGTTCGTCGGCGGCGCGTCACCTGGCGGCCCGTTGGGCGGCGAAGGAGGCGGTGATCAAGGCGTGGTCGGGATCGCGGTTCGCCCAGCGCCCGGTGCTTCCGGAGGACATCCACCGCGATATCGAGGTGGTCACCGACATGTGGGGCCGCCCGCGGGTTCGGCTGAGCGGCGACATCGCCAAACACCTGGCCGACGTGACGATTCACGTCTCGCTGACGCACGAAGGGGATACCGCCGCCGCGGTGGCGATCCTGGAGACGACGTCCGACTAGCCTCGGTCCCATGAGCGATCTGGTTGAGCGCGTCCGCGCGGTGCTGCCGTCGGTGCGGCGCGATCTGGAAGACCTGGTGCGCATCGAATCGGTGTGGGCCGACCCCGGCCGCCGCGACGAGGTGCATCGCAGCGCGCAGGCCGTCGCGGATCTATTGGCGCAGGCCGGTTTCGGCGATGTGCAGATCGTCAGCGAAGGGGGAGCGCCGGCCGTCATCGCGCACCATCCTGCGCCCGACGGCGCGCCGACCGTTCTCCTGTACGCACACCACGACGTGCAGCCCGAAGGCGACCGCGGCCAATGGCTCTCGCCGCCCTTCGAGCCCACCGAGCGCGACGGTCGGCTCTACGGCCGTGGCAGCGCCGATGACAAGGCCGGCATAGCAACACATTTGGCGGCATTTCGGGCGCACGGCGGGCAGCCGCCGGTGGGCGTGACGGTGTTCGTCGAGGGCGAAGAGGAATCCGGGTCGCCGTCGTTGGGCCGGCTGCTGGCCGCGCACCGCGATGCGCTGGCCGCCGACGTGATCGTCATCGCCGACTCGGACAACTGGAGCACCGAAATCCCGGCGCTGACGGTCACGCTGCGCGGCCTGGTGGACTGCGTGGTCGAGGTGGCCACCCTCGACCACGGCCTGCACTCCGGCATTTGGGGCGGCGTGGTGCCCGACGCGCTCAGCGCCCTGGTGCGGCTGCTGGCTACTCTGCACGACGACGACGGGAACGTGGCCGTCGCCGGGCTGCACGAAAGCACCGCCGCCCCAGTCGATTACCCGCCCGAGCGGGTACGCGCCGACTCCGGGTTGCTGGACGGCGTGTCCGAAATCGGCTCGGGCTCGGCGCCGCAGCGGCTGTGGGCCAAGCCCGCGATCACCGTGATCGGCATCGACACCACCCCCATCGACAAGGCGTCCAACACCCTGATCCCGCGGGCGCGGGCCAAGATCAGCATGCGCGTCGCGCCGGGTGGGGACGCCGCGGCGCACCTGGACGCATTGACCGCCCACCTGCAGCGGCACGCGCCGTGGGGCGCGCACGTCAGCGTCACCCGCGGTGACATCGGCGAGCCCTACGCCGTCGACGCGACCGGCAGCGTCTACGACGCCGCCCGCCAGGCGTTCCGGCAGGCATGGGGGACCGACCCGATCGACATGGGCATGGGCGGGTCGATCCCGTTCATCGCCGAGTTCGCCGAGGCCTTCCCGCGGGCCAAGATCCTGGTGACCGGCGTGGAGGACCCCGCGACGCAGGCCCACAGCATCAACGAGAGCCTGCACTTGGGCGTGCTGGAACGCGCCGCGATCGCCGAGGCGCTGCTGCTGGCCAACCTGGGCTAGAGGGACGAGTCGCGGCGAACTGCGCGACGTGTCTGGTCGTCTCCCCGCCGACAGCCATTGTCGTGGCACACCTGCTCAGGCCGCGGCAGCCAGCGTCCGCGCGTAATTCACTTGCTGGGTAACACTTATGATCGCTTGCGGTCCACCCGCCGGAAGCAGTGTCGAGTGGAAGAACCCGCTGCCTTGAACGGTGACCTGGATATAGCCCACGTACTTGCGTTCCTTCATCAGTAGGAAAAGCAGTCCCAGCAGGCAGAACCAGACGAAGATGATGCAGAGGACAACGCCTGTGGTGGAGATTCCCTCCGAGTAGTGCGACATGTCGGTCACGGTCCACACCGTGCCCTTTATCGGGTGCGTACCGGTTGGCGTCGCTACCCAGTGCGGCGAGAACGAGATGTCGCCGATGGTCGCCAGCCAACGCTCGGGTTCGCTGGCTTGGTACCCAACTGGTTGCCCCACGGACCGATTAAAACACTGACTCGTCGCTGCTAAGAGGCGAATCGGCCGCCGCCTTCCCCCAACCGAAGACCATTCGTCACCGACGTGGAGGACCTCGCAGCGCGGCCGCAGAGCATCAACGAGAGCCTGCACCGGGGCGTGCTGGAACGCGCGGCGATCGCCACGAGGCGCTGCTGCTGGCCACCTGGGCTGGGGCAACTGCGGCTGCCCGCGAAACTGGCCCCCCGAATGCTGAACGAGAACGACGGTCTCGTCGCATACTGCTTCTAGCCGCAGCCACTCGTCCGCAGGAGACGCCACCGTGAGTACGGAAAACACCCTGACCGGAGACGCCCGCAAGATCAACCGTTACCACTTCGATCGCCACACCCCCGAGTACCGCGAGCGGTTCACAGCGATCACCGAGGAGATGCACGCCAAGTGCCCGCTGGCGTGGACCGACACCTACGACGGGCATTGGGTGGCCGCGGGCAACCGGGAGGTCTTCGAACTCGCGCGCTGCCCGCACGTGTCCAACGACCACGACGTCACGGGCGAAGGCACCGGCTACAAGGGCATCACGATTCCGACGCTGCCGCAGGGCACCGGTGTCCGTGGCGGCATGCTCGAGATGGACGAACCCGAGCACTCCGCCTATCGCAGCATCCTCAACCCCTACCTGTCGCCGGCGGCCGTCAAGCGCTGGAAGCCGTTCGTCGACGAGATCGTGCGGGCCAGCATCGACGAGAAGATCGAAGCCGGGCGGATCGACTTCGTCGACGATCTCGCGAACGTCGTGCCCGCGGTCCTGACCCTGGCGATGATGGGCGTTCCGCTGAAGAAATGGCAGCTGTATTGCGAGCCGGCGCACGCCAATGTCTACACGCCCGCCGATTCACCGGACGCCCCAAGGGTTTTGGAGCAGACGATGGCGATGGGGGCGGACCTTTTCAACCACCTCCTCGAGATCCGTGAGAACCCGCGGCCCGGCATTGTGGACGCGTTGGCGAGGCTGAAGATCGACGGCGAACCCGCCCCCGACGCCGAACTGCTCGGAATGCTGGGCCTGATCATCGGCGGCGGTTTTGACACGACGACGGCGCTGACCGCGCACGCGCTCGAATGGCTGGGCGAAAATCCCGAGCAGCGCGAGCTGCTGAGGCAGGAATCGGAAACGCTGCTCGACTCGGCGACCGAAGAATTTTTGCGATACTTCACGCCCGCTCCCGGCGACGGCCGCACGATCGCAGCCGATCTCGAAATAGCGGGCACGCGGTTCAAGGAGGGTGATCGCCTGTGGCTGTCCTGGGCGATGGCCAACCGTGATCCCGCGGTGTTCCCCGATCCGAACCGCCTAGACCTGAGCCGAAAGAACAACCGGCACTTCAGCTTCGGGCTCGGCATCCATCGCTGCATCGGCTCCAACGTCGCGCGGGTGGTGTTCAAGTCGATGCTCATGGCGGTGCTCGACCGGATGCCCGACTACCGCTGCGACCCCGAGGGAACCGTGCACTATCCGACGATCGGCGTGATCCAGGGCATGCAGCACCTGCCGGCCACCTTCACGCCCGGCAAGCGGCTCGGACCGGGGATAGACGAAACGCTCCACAAACTGCAGCGCGTTTGCGACGAACAGGGGATCGCGCGGCCCATCACCGAGTACCACGAGGCCGCCGTCATCGGTTGATCGTCGGTAAGCGGAAAGGTCGCGTGTGCGTACAGCCGCCCTCCTAGGAAGGCAGGCCATGAGGGGTAAGAGGATCTTGATTGCGGTGCTGCTGGCGTTCGCCGTCTCAACAACGTCGGTGAGCTGCCTTCCCTACTGCCCCATGAAGGGTGGCCCATCCGTCACCTGCTAGGCAACGATTGCCCGTTGCGCTCGACGACATCGCATCTTCGAACTAGACGGACAGGTCGCGCCTGAGCTTGGCGACGTGGCCGGTCGCCTTCACGTTGTACTGCGCGACGGTGATCTTGCCCTTCTCGTCGACCACAAAGGTGGAACGAATCACGCCGGTGACCGTCTTGCCGTACATCTGCTTCTCGCCGTACGCGCCATAGGCGCTCAGGACCTTGCGGTCGGGATCGGACAGCAGCGGGAACGTCAGCTTCTCGGTGTCGCGGAACTTGGCCAGCTTCTCCGGCTTGTCGGGGGAGATGCCGATGACGTCGAGGCCGGCTTCGTTGAGCTCGGCCAGGCTGTCGCGAAAGTCGCACGCCTGCTTGGTGCATCCGGGCGTCGAGGCGGCCGGGTAGAAGTACACGACGACGCGTCGGCCTTTGTAGTCGGCCAGCGATACCTTGTTGCCGTCGGCGTCGGACAGGCTGAAGGAGGGCGCTTTGTCGCCCGGTGCAAGCCGCGTGGTCTCGGTCAAGGTGGGGGCCCTTTCTGTTCACCGGAGCGTCGGGGTTACCGCCAGCTGATCTAGGGTAGTTCGGGCAGGTGCATGAGCCGGATAGTGGGCGACTTGGAGGACACAGTGGCGGACCGGGACCCCGAAGCCATCAAGCAGGACATCGACGTCGCCCGGGACCAGCTGGCGGCCACCGTCGACTCGCTTGCCGAGCGGGCCAATCCTCGGCGCCTGGCCGACGACCTCAAGGTCCGGGT
>NZ_LZKV01000061.1:0-17102 GCF_001672995.1 Mycobacterium sp. 1482292.6
CCTGCTGCCCAAGCACCACGAGGCCAGCGCGGTCTGGTGGCGTCAGCTCGCCGGGATGTCCTATGTGTGGTGGGCGCTGGCGGTGCTCGTCACGGTGGGTGTCACCGTCACCGCCCGCGGATTGGCGCGGGATACGGCCCCGCAGCAGCTGGCGCCGGCTACCGCCGTCGGCTAACCGGCCGCGGTCTCGGGGATCCGGACGGCCTCGCCATTGGCGGCGCCGTCGTCACCGCCCTTTTTTAGGCTCGCCGCGTAGATGTCGACGTATTCCTGACCGGACAGCCCCATCAGCTCATAGATCACTTCGTCGGTGACGGCCCGCTCGATGAAGCGGTTGCCGGCCAGCCCGTCGAACCGGGAGAAGTCCATCGGCTTGCCGAAGCGGACGGTGACCCGGCCGAACCGCAACATGTTCGTCCCGGGCGGGTTGACGACGTTGGTGCCGATCATCGCGACCGGGATCACCGGAACACCGGTCTCCAGCGCCAGCCGGGCCAGTCCCGTCTTGCCTTTGTACAGCCGGCCGTCCGGCGACCGGGTGCCCTCGGGGTACATGCCCAGCAGCTTGCCCTGGCTCAGCACCTGCTGCGCCGTCGTGAGCGCGGCCCGGGCGCTGTCGGCGTCGGTGCGGTCGATCGGCACCTGGCCGACGGCGGTGAAGAACCACCGCTGGAACCAGCCCTTGAAACCGGTGCCGGTGAAGTACTCCGACTTGGCCAAAAACGTGATGCGGCGACGCACCACCAGCGGAAGGTAGAAGCTGTCCATCACCGCCAGGTGGTTACTGGCCAGTATCGCCGGCCCGGAACTCGGAACGTGTTCTAGGCCTTCGACTTTCGGGCGCCCCAGCAGTGACAGCAGCGGGCCGAGGAGCACGTACTTGAACAGCCAGTACCACATGGCCCTCCCTCTCGGCTATTCCCGCTGATGTTCTGCGCCAACTGTACCCATCCCCACCCGAACCGACCACCTGCGACGCAGGCGGCTCACTCCTCGAGCGTGACCGGGATGGGCTGATACCGGGTCCGCGATGCGGCGTCGGCGGGAGCGCCGGGCCCGCCACCGGGCGGACCGTCGGGCGGCGGTTCCGGCGCCGGGCCGCCGGACCGGTCGATGTCGTTGACGATGTCGCGAATCACCTCGAGCAGGGCGATGCTGTGGTCGGCGATCGCGGTGAGCAACGGGTGCTGGTCGCCGGTGGCCAGCGCGGCCAGCGCGCATACCGGGCACCACACCTGTTGGCACTTACCGGTGCCCACGCCCGCGCCGGCCGTCAGCGCCGCCGCCGCGCGCACCGCGGGGTCGATGCCGTCGAGGATCGTCTGGGCGAGCCTGCGCAGTTCCGGACCGATGTCGGAATGACCCCCACCACTCACTTCGGCCACACCTCCGGATCTGGTTGAAAACGCACCGTCAGTTCGCTACCCCGTAGGTGTGCGTCCAACACGGTGCACCGCCGAAGTACTGATGCCAACCTAACCCTGCGCCGCAATCCCCCGGCGCTGATGATCAGATCGTCATCGACGCGGCCCAGCGTCAGGCCCGACGGATCGAGTTGCGGCAACACCAGCCGCATCCGGTAGACGGACCCTAGTCCCGTCCCGGATTCGAGGTCCACGGTGGGCCGCAACGGACCCGGCGGCGCCGTGCCGCCGCGGCGCCGCGCCGCGTCGAGCAGCCCGCTCAGCGCCTTGGGGCCGATCGGCTCGCCGGACAGGTGCGGGGTCATCACCAGCGCCACCTCGCCGATGGTGGCGTCGAGCTCGTCGAGCACGCTGCGCTGCTCGGCGATGCGCTCGGTGTACCAGTAGAAGGCGGGGTGCTCGGGCAGATTGCGGTACTCGTACGAGTCATCTTGCAGCAGAACCTGATTCACGATCAGCTCTTCGACCCGCACGCCCATCAGGGCCAGCGAGCCCAGCGTTCGGGCCGCCTCGGCCGCGACCACCCGCTCGGGGGTCAGCACCAGGTGCGCACTCACCAGATCGCCGTCGGTGAGCAGCGCGCTCAGCGACTCCACCTCCGAGCTGATCCGCTCGAGCAGCTCGACCACCGCCGCCGACCGGGCGTCGTCGGCGGTGACCGACAGCCGGCGATGCCGCGGCCAGGCCCGCTCGACGTACAGCCCGAAGGTGGCGGGCAAAGTCAGCATTCGCAGGGCGTCGGCGGTCGACGCGCAATCGACCACCACCCGATCCCATCGCCCGCTGCGGGCCAGCCCGCCGACGGCGTGCAGCCCGAGAACTTCCTGCACCCCGGGCAGGGCCGAAAGTTCTTCGGGCGCAATGGTACCCAGTTCGGAGTCGGGAAAACGCCGATCCAGGGTGGCGACGACCTCACGCCAGCGGACCTCGAGCAGCGCCAGCGTGTCCAAGGCCAGTGCGTCGAGAAACCCGCCGCCGGCCTCCGCTTGCCCGGTGTCCAGGTCGGCCAGCACCCGCACCAGGTCGCCCCGACTCGGCGAGACGGGAACGCCCAGTACGTCACCCAGCGAGTGCGCCTGGTCGGTGGAGATCACCAGCACCCGTTGCCCGGCGCTCGCGGCACCGACGGCGGTGGCGCAGGCCAGGGTGGATTTCCCTACCCCGCCTTTGCCGACGAAAAGGCTGATCCGGGCCGGGGCGGGCGCTCCGAATTCAGTGGACTCACTCAGCCTCGACTCGTTTCTTCAGATCCTTCAACGCGGTGTCGGTCAACCGGCGCTCGGCCTTGCGCTTGAGCAGCCCGATCATCGGCATGGCCAGGTCGACGGAGAGTTCGTAGGTGACTTCGGTGCCAGATCCCTTGGCCGCCAGTCGATATGAGCCTTCCAGCGCACGCAGCAGCGAGCTCGAGACCAGCGTCCAGCTCACCGATTGGCGATCCTTGGGCCACTCGTAGGACATCACCATCGTGTCCTTGATCACCGTGGCGTCCATGACGATCCGCGCAACCTTCGGGTAGCCGTCGGCGTCCTTCTCCTGGACCTCGGCTTCCTTGTACTCCGAGATCCACTGGGGGTAGGAATCGATGTCGGCGATCACCTGCATCACGGTGGCCGGGTCGGCCTCGATGTAGATGGTTTGCGTCGTCTTCTCCGCCACCTGATTGCTGCCCTCTCTCCCGCGAACGGATCGACCGCTGTCGACTGTGGGGATCCCGCGGGTCTCGGTCCGACACGGTACTCTCCGCGGCGGACCCGACCCGGCTAAACTACCGGAGAAACTCCGACCGGACGTGACCGTTCCAGTGTCGTCTTGACCTCGAAGGCCATTTTCTTGCCCGCCACCCGACGGCGGTGCGTCATCTTCGCCAAGTTCAGCTTGGCCAGCTGCCAGGCCGCCACCCCGGTCGGCTCGGCGTGCAGGAAGTAGTGCAGCACGACGCCGTCCAGCGACGGTTCCAGCCAGATTTCCATGGTGCCCGTCAACGCGCCGGTGACCGACCACCGGATGCCCTTTTCCCCGCGGTCCTCGACGACCTCCAGCCGCAGGTCCGGCCACCAGCGCCGCCAGCTGGACCGATCGGCCACCGCGGCGCCCACCCGCGCGCCGTCGGCGGCGACAAACGTCTCATCCGCGATCTGGATGCTGTTCATCACCCCAGCTTCACACACCGGCCCGCGCCGCCCCGCCGAGGGCGGGCCGGACGTCGCGGCCCGCAATCGCGGTCCCGGCCCACCCACTGCTAGCCGTGCTGGGTCAACGCGCGGATTAGGCTGGTCGGCAGCAACCCGCTCCCGGGAATCTCCACGAGGTCGATTGAGGTCATAAGAGTGCGTGAGTACAGCGTCCCCGCCCGCTTCTCCGTCGGCGAAAACGACAACATCGCCGCGATGGTCTTCGAACACGAGCGCGACGACCCCAACTTCGTCATCTACCAGCGTCAGATCGACGGCGAGTGGACCGACGTCACCTGCGCCCAGGCGGCCGAGCAGATCCGCTCGGCCGCATTGGGTTTGATCTCCCTGGGCGTAGAGGCCGGCGACCGGGTGTCCATCTTCTCGGCCACCCGCTACGAATGGGCGATCCTCGACCTGGCCATCCTGGCGGTGGGTGCGGTCACCGTGCCGATCTACGAGACGTCGTCGGCCGAGCAGGTCCGCTGGGTGCTACAGGATTCCGAGGCGGTGCTGGCGTTCGCGGAAACCGACGAGCACGCGGCCATGGTCACCGAGCTGACCGCCGAACTACCCGCGCTGCGCCGGGTGCTGCACATCGACGGTTCGGGGCCCAAGGCGCTCGACCAGCTCGTGGAGGCCGGCGCGTCGGTGGCACCGGCCGAGCTGACCGCGCGCCTCGAGGCGCTGCGGGCGTCGGACCCGGCCACCCTGATCTACACGTCGGGCACCACGGGGCGGCCCAAGGGCTGCCAGCTGACCCATTCGAATCTGCTGTATGAGACCCGCGGCGCCAAGGAGAGCCTGCCGACGCTGCTCGACGAGGGCCAGCGGCTGCTGGTGTTCTTGCCGCTGGCGCACGTGCTGGCGCGCTCGCTCACGTTGTCCGCGTTCGCCAACAAGGTCACCGTCGGCTTCACCAGCGACATCAAGAACCTGGTGCCGCTGTTCGCGGTGTTCAAGCCGACCGTGGTGGTGTCGGTGCCGCGGGTGTTCGAGAAGGTTTACAACACCGCCGAGCAGAACGCCTCGAACGACGGCAAGGGCCGGATCTTCGCGGCGGCCGTCCAAACCGCCGTCGACTGGAGCGAGGCGCAGGACCGCGGCCGCCGCGGCCCGCTGCTGCGCGCCAAGCACGCCCTGTTCGACCGGCTGGTGTACAACAAGCTGCGCGCCGCGCTGGGCGGTGACTGCCACGCGGCCGTCTCCGGCGGCGCGCCGCTGGGCTCGCGGCTGGGGCACTTCTACCGCGGCGTCGGCCTGACCATCCACGAGGGTTACGGCCTGACCGAGACCAGCTCGGCGATCACCGTCAACCAGGTCGGCAACGTCAAGATCGGCACGGTCGGAACGTTGGTGCCGGGCAACAGCATGCGCATCGCCGAGGACGGCGAACTGCTCGTGCGCGGCGGCGTGGTGTTCACCGGCTACTGGCGTAACGAGCAGGCCACCCGCGACGCGTTCACCGATGGCTGGTTCAGGACCGGCGACCTGGGCGTGCTCGACGAGGACGGCTTCTTGAAGATCACCGGGCGCAAGAAGGAGATCATCGTCACCGCCGGCGGCAAGAACGTCGCGCCGGCCGTCCTGGAGGACCGGCTGCGGGCCCACCCGTTAATCAGTCAGGCGATGGTGGTCGGGGACAACAAGCCGTTCATCGGCGCGCTGATCACCATCGACCCCGAGGCGTTCGACGGCTGGAAGCAGCGCAACCAGAAGGGCGCCGGCGCCTCGGTGGGCGATCTGGCCACCGACCCCGACCTGGTCGCCGAGGTGGACGCGGCCATCAAGGACGCCAATCAGGCTGTGTCGCATGCGGAATCGATCCGCAAGTTCCGCATCCTGCCGGTCGATTTCACCGAGGACACCGGCGAACTGACGCCGACGATGAAGGTCAAGCGTAACGTGGTGGCCGAGAAGTTCGCCTCCGACATCGAGGCCATCTACGAGAAGGACTAATGGCGCCGGTCAGCCCAGCAGCGCGCCCAGCCGCGCCGCCAGGGTGTCCCACCGCCACTGGGCCATCACCCAGTCGCGCCCGGCCGCGCCCATCGCGGCCGCGCGGTCGCGATCGGTCAGCAATTCGGTGACGGCACCGGCGATCTCGGCCACCTCGCGGCCGTCGACGACCAACCCGGTCTTGTTGTGCTGCACCGTTTCTGGGGCTCCCCCGGATTTGCCGGCGATGACCGGCACGCCGGTCGCCGAGGCCTCGAGGTACACGATGCCCAACCCCTCGACGTCCAGCCCGGCACCGCGGGTGCGGCACGGCATCGCGAACACGTCGGCCAGCGCGTGATGCGTGGCCAACTCGGCGGCCGGTACGCCGCCGGTGAACGTCACGTCGTCTTCCACCCCGCACTCACGGGCCAGCGCGCGCAGCGAGTCCATATACGGGCCGCCGCCGACGATGACCAATGCGGCGCCGTCGACGCGCCGCCGGATCGACGGCAGGGCCTTGATGAGCATGTCCTGGCCCTTGCGTGGCACCAGCCGCGACACGCACACCACGGTGGGCCGCTCGCCCAACCCGTAACGGTCCCGCAGCTCGGCCCGGCCCGCCGGGTCGGGCCGGAACCGTTCGGTGTCCACACCCGAGGGCAGGTATTCCAGCGACGCCTGGGGGCCGAACGCCGGCGCGAACCGGGACCGAGTGTAGCGGCTGACGAACGTGACGACGTCGGTGTCGTCACCGATGCGGCGCAGCACCGAGCGGGCGACCGGAAGCATCGACCACCCGACCTCGTGGCCGTGGGTGCTGGCCAGCACGCGGCTCGCCCCGGCCCCGCGGGCGCGGGAGGCCAACAGCGCCAGCGGCGCGGCCGCGCCGAACCAGACCGTGTCGATGCCGCCCTCGGCGATCAGCCGCCGCATCCGGGCGTCGACCGCCGGGCCGGGCAGCATCAGGGTGCCCGGATGGCGCACCACCCGATAACCGGCGGCCTCGGCTGAGTGGTCGAAGGCGTCGGCGCCCTTCCACTGCGGCGCGTACACCGTCACCGTATGCGGCCCGGCGTCGACCAGCCGGCCGACGAACTCGCCGAGGTACGACTGGATGCCGCCCGGGCGGGGCGGAAAGTCGTTGGTTACCAGCAGGACCCGACTCACCTGCGACAGGCTAGCCTGGCGCCGGCGCACCCCGCGCACACGGTCCGAGCCGTGCGATGCGGCCTTAGTGGCCCAGCCACTGATGCCAGCGCGTGAGCAGGCCCGCCGGGCTGTCGCCCAGCACATCCTGACCGGCGGCGGCGATGTCGACATGCCGCACGCCGCAGGTGGCCAGGTAGAGGTCGCGCAATTTCGGCGCTCCGTAGGTGTCGGCGACGAACCGGGCGAACCACCACGCGCGGTCGTAGGCCAACGAGCGCTGCTCCCCCGGCACGTCGAGATCGGCGTCGGTGGGCAACGTCATGGGCAGCAGCGTCTCGGCGGGCACCGGCACGGGCGGGCGGCCGACGAAGTCGGCCACCCCCTCGGTGAGCCAGCGAGGTGCATCCGCGACGGTGTCGACGCGCGCGGCGTAGTGAAAAAGCTCGTGCGCCAACACGATTCGCAACGATGCGGCGCTCATGGTGGCCGCGCCGGGCGCGAACACGATCCGCTGGCCCTCGGCGACCCGGCGAACGGGATCGAGCCGGTCGACCACCGTCACGGCCGCGATGTCGGCCCACTGCGACGCCGGTCCCCCGCCGGCGGCGGCGCGAAATTCCTCGTCGGTGCCGGCCGCGACCACCGAGATCTCACGGGCCCAGTCGGTACCCCAGAACGACTCCACCGCGGCGATCGCCGCGGGCATGCCCGACGCCACCCGGGACAGCAGCCGGTCGCTGGCGGGGCCGCCGAGCCCCAGCAGCCGCACGGTGCGGTCGCCGACGGTGATCGACCTGGCCGACGCGGGGAGTTGGCTGCGGGCCGGGGTGACCAGCTGGGCGGGCCGGATCCGGGCTTCGCGCTGGGCGTCGAACGGCACGGCCGCGGCCACCAGCAGTTCGACGACGAATACCCAAGCCAGCAGTATCGAGAGCCGCCGGCGACGCGGTCGGGGGTGTCTAGTAACGGCGAGCGTCGTAGATCGGACCGCCGGCGCTCATCGGCGCCACCCGGACCGGCACGCCATAGGTAGAGGAATGGATCATCATGCCGTCACCGATGTAGATGCCGGTGTGCGAGGCGTCGGAGTAGAAGGTCAGCACGTCACCGGGCTGCAGATCACCCAGCGAGACGGGCTGCCCGCCGTGGGCCAGCGCCTGGCTGGAGTGCGGCAGCGAAATGCCGGCTTGCTGGAATGCCCACATCACCAGGCCGGAACAGTCGAAACCGCCGGGTGCGGAGCCGCCCCACACGTAGGGCGAACCGACCTGGGTCAGCGCGGCCTGCACGACGGTGGCGCGGTCACCGCCGCCGACACCGCCAGGCGTCGTTCCGGGCATGCCCGGCATTCCGCCGGCGGGCGGAGCCTCACCCGGCGCCTGCCCGGCGGGCGCGCCCGGGGGCGCCGCTTCCGGGGGTGCCGGAGCGCCGGGAGGCGGGGCGGGGTTGGCCAGCGCGGTGCGCTGATCGGCCGTTAAAGACAGGTATTGGGACTTGACCACCGCGATCTGCACCTGCAGCTGGCTCTGCTTGGACTGAAGGCTCGCCCGGACCGCCGCGGCCTGCTCGGCCGCGCTCTTGGCGTCGGCGGCCGACTTGGCGGACTCGCGCTCGGCCTTGGCGGCCTGCTCCCCGGCGATCTGGAAGCTCTTCATCTGGTCGGTCATCTGCGTGGCCATCACGCGCTGCACCGCCAGCTTGTCGATCAGGCCCTGCGGCGAGCCGGCGGTCAGGATGGCTTCCATGCCGTCGACGCGACCACCCATGTAGGTCGCGGCGGCCAGCTTGTTGACCGAATCCTGATACGAGGCCAGATGCGCCTTCGCCGCATCGACCGCGGCCTGGTCGTCGATGTGCTTCTTGTCCGCCGCGCGCTGGGCGGCCAGCTTGTCGTTCAGATCCAGCTGGGCGCTGTGCATCGCCTCGGTGGTCTGCTCGGCCTGGCGCGACAGTTGGTTGAGTTTTGCCGTGGCGTCTTCGGCCGGGTCTGCCCACACGGGGGCCGTCACCACACCGGACAAGATCGCGAAGCCAGCTAGCGTCCCTATTGCCGAACGTGTGAGGACACGCGCAACCGGGTACCTAGATGCAAGCCTCAAGATTTGCTTCCTTAAACGGCCATAGACGAAAAGGTCGTCGAGCTGGTTTAGGTCTCAAACAGGTTACGAAACGATATCGGCGTTTGTCCAAAGCGAGCGGTTAAGAAATTAGAAAGAATCCTGTCATTTCTATGTGAATCGTTTCGCGTTCGCGAGGACCTTTGCGGGACAAGGCAATTACGCTACACCAGAGCCACGGTCCCGACGAATCGGGACAAGCCGAAGGCGCGGCGCCAACCCGGCCTCGGCGAGAACCTCCAAAGCCGCTCGCTCGTCCTGCAATAAAGTATCCGGAACCCCGAGTATCACGCTGACGACACAGTCGCGGCAGCCGGGGCCGCGCACCGCGCACTCGTCGCAGTCGATCACCACCGGCGTCCCCGGGTCGGGCGGCGTCATGCCGATGTCGGTGGGTTCGGTTCGTGGTGCCATCGGGGTGGGTCCTCTCGCTTGGGCTCCGGCACAGTGGGTCAGCGAACATCACGCCGGACTGCCCGAACCGTAACCGCGGCCACCGACAGGTATCCGTCCCCGCGCTCCGGCGTGGGAGCCGCCCGGGTGTCGGTCGTCGGGCTTAACGTCACCGCCGTGGCTTCCCGGGGCGCGACGCAGCTGAGCTTCGCCGACGTCGGGGCACCGTTCACGCCCGACGAGCTGTCCCTGCGCGAGACCACGTTCGTCGTCGTGGACCTGGAGACCACCGGTGGGCGCACCAAGGCCACCGGGGGAACCGCCCCCGACGCCATCACCGAGATCGGGGCGGTCAAGGTGCGCGGCGGCGTGGTGCTCGGCGAGTTCGCCACGCTGGTGGATCCGCAGCGCAGCATCCCGCCCCAGGTCGTGCAGCTGACCGGCATCACCACCGCGATGGTCTGCGACGCACCGGCCATCGACGCGGTGCTGCCGATGTTCTTCGAGTTCGCCGGCCTGGACCACGGCACGGTGCTGGTCGCCCACAACGCCGGGTTCGACGTCGGCTTCCTACGGGCGGCCGCGCAACGGTGCGACATCGCCTGGCCGCGCCCGCAGGTGCTGTGCACGGTCCGGCTGGCCCGCCGGGTGCTGTCCCGCGAGGAAGCGCCCAGCGTCCGGCTGGCCGCCCTGGCCCGGCTGTTCGCGGTGGCCACTCAGCCCACCCACCGCGCCCTCGACGACGCCCGCGCCACCGTCGACGTGCTGCACGCCCTCATCGAGCGGGTGGGCAACCAGGGCGTGCACACCTACGCCGACCTGCGCGCCTACCTGCCCGACGTGACACCCGCGCAGCGCCGCAAGCGGGTGCTCGCCGAGGGACTGCCGCGCCGGCCCGGCGTGTATCTGTTCCGCGGGCCGTCGGGCGAGACGCTCTACATCGGCACCGCCGTCGACCTGCGACGACGGGTCGGCCAGTACTTCACCGGCGCCGACCCGCGCGGCCGGATGAAGGAGATGGTCGCGCTGGCAGAGTCGGTCGACCACGTCGAGTGCGCCCATGCGCTGGAGGCCGGCGTGCGCGAGCTGCGGCTGCTGGCCGCGCACGCCCCGCCATACAACCGGCGGTCCAGGTTTCCGCACCGATGGTGGTGGGTGGCGCTGACCGACGAGGCCTTTCCCCGCCTGGCGGTGGTGCGGGCGCCGCGACACGAGCGGGCCGTCGGCCCGTTTCGGGCCCGCGCCGACGCCGCCGACACCGCCGCCCTGCTGGCCCGGTTCACCGGCCTGCGCACCTGCACCAACCGGCTGGGGCGCTCGGCGTTGCACGGGCCGTCGTGCCCCGAGGCGGAGGTGTCGCCATGCCCGGCCGCGCGCGGCGTGACCGCCACCCAGTACGCCGGCGCCGTCGCGCGGGTCGCGGCGTTGATCGACGGCGCGGACAACGGCGCGCTGCGCTCGGCGGTGGACCAGGTCGGCGTGCTCGCGCAGCGGCATCACTTCGAGAGCGCCGCGCGGCTGCGCGACCGCATCGTCACCGCGGTCGAGACGCTGTGGCGCGGGCAGCGACTGCGCGCGCTGGCGGCGCTGCCCGAGCTGATCGCGGCCGCGCCCGACGGCCAGGGTGGCTATCAGCTGGCCGTCATCCGCCACGGTCAGCTCGCCGCGGCGGGCAGCGCCAGGCGCGGCGTGCCCCCGATGCCGGTCGTCGACGCGATTGTCGCTGGGGCACAAGCGATTCTGCCCACGCCGGGCCCCCTGGGCGGCGCGCTGGTCGAGGAGACCGCGCTGATCACGCGCTGGTTGACCGCGCCCGGCGTGCGAATCGTCAGGGTCGCCGAGGACGGCTGGGCTTCCCCGCTGCGGTCGGCCGGTGCCTGGTCGGCGTGGGCCGCGACGGCCCGCTCGGCGCGGCTGGCCGCAGAACAGGTTGCGGCCCAAGAATTCCGGGACTCAGACCTGCTCGCCGAACCGCACCCATCGCGCGAGCAGGTGTTCGGCCGCACCGGAATCGATGGCGGCGCAGGCGCGGGCCAACCCGTCCTCCCACGCCGGCAACCATTCAGCGCGGCTGGATAACCCGGCGTGCGCGACGATGGCGCCGGCGGCATTGAGCACGACGGCGTCGCGCACCGGGCCCTTGCCGCCACTCAGCACCGCGCGCACCTCGGCCGCGTTGGCCTGCGCGTCACCGCCCAGCAGGTCGTCGAGATCGGCCCGGGGGAAACCGAATCCGGCCGGATCGAACGTCAGCCTGTCCACCGTGCCCGCCTGCACCCGCCAGATGGTGCTGGTCGTGGTGGTCGTCAACTCGTCGAGCCCGTCGTCACCGTGCACCACCAGCACGCTGGACCGGCGGGCGGCGAACACGCCCGCCATCACCTCGGAGAGGTCAGCGAACGCGCAGCCGATCAAGCCCGCCCGCGGCCGCGCCGGATTGGTAAGCGGCCCAAGGAGATTGAACACCGTCGGCACGCCGATCTCGCGGCGCACCGCGGAGGTGTGCCGGTAGGACGGATGAAACAGCGGCGCGAAGCAGAACCCGATGCCCACCTCGGCGAGGCTGCGCGCGACCTCGTCGGGCCCCAGGTCGATCCGGACGCCGAGCGCCTCGAGCGTGTCGGCGCCGCCGGACAGCGACGATGACGCCCGGTTGCCGTGTTTGACCACCGGCACCCCGGCGGCCGCGGCGACGATCGCCGCCATGGTGGACAGGTTCACGGTGTTGACGCCGTCGCCACCGGTTCCCACGATGTCGACGGTGTCGTCGCGGATGGCGGGCATCGGCAGCGCGTGGTCGAGCATGACGTCGGCCAGCTCGATGACTTCGGCCGAGGTGGGAACCTTCACCTGCATCGCCACCGCGAAGGCCGCGATCTGGGCCGGGCTGGCGTCGCCGGCCATGATCTGGTCCATGGCCCAGGCGGCCTGCCCGCGGGACAGGTCCTCACCGCCCGTCAGACGCGACAGGACCTGCGGCCACGACGGCGCCGGCGCGCCGGACGGCGCGGCCGGGGACGGCGAAGCGTGCGATGACGAAGCCACGCGCCGATGGTCCCACGAGCACCACACCGGCCCCAACCGTCGAGCGCGACGGGCGCGAGCGCGACGCCCCAGACCTCAATTGCCGCCCCGGGTGGAGTTCAACAACTACAAAGCGTCATACTTGCGTATGTGACCAGCGCTGCCGGGACTTCGGGTACTGCAATTACGTCGCGGGTGCATTCGCTGAACCGACCCAACATGGTCAGCGTCGGCACCATCGTCTGGCTTTCCAGCGAGCTGATGTTCTTTGCTGGCCTCTTCGCGATGTACTTCACCGCTCGCGCCCAATCGGGCGGAAAGTGGCCGCCGCCGCCGACCGAGCTGAACCTGTACCAGGCCGTCCCCGTGACATTGGTGCTGATCGCGTCGTCGTTTACCTGCCAGATGGGGGTGTTCGCGGCCGAGCGCGGCGACGTGTTCGGGCTGCGCCGCTGGTACGTGCTCACCTTCCTGATGGGCCTATTCTTCGTTTGCGGACAGGGCTACGAGTACTACCATCTGGTGACGCACGGGACCACCATCCCCGGCAGCGCCTACGGCAGCGTGTTCTACCTGGCGACCGGATTCCACGGTTTGCACGTCACCGGCGGATTGATCGCCTTCATCTTCTTGCTGGCCCGCACCGCGATGAGCAAGTTCACGCCGGCGCAGGCGACGGCCAGCATCGTCGTCTCGTACTACTGGCATTTCGTCGACATCGTGTGGATCGCGCTGTTCGCCGTGATCTATTTCATCCGATGAGCAGGCGCTGGACGAACAGGAGTGCTCGGTTGAAGAAACTGGGATCGACCCGATCCGGTGCGGCCAAGGCGCCGCAGGCGCAGCGCGACCGTTCGCGGCGGCGGCTGCGTCGCCGGTTGTCCGGCGGCCTGCTGCTGCTGATCGCGCTGACCATCGCCGGTGGCCTGGCCGCCATCCTGACGCCGCGGCCGCAGGTGGCCGTCGCGGACGAGTCGAACTCGGCGCTGCTGCGCACCGGCAAGCAGCTGTTCGACACGTCGTGCGTGTCCTGCCACGGCGCGAACCTGCAGGGCGTGCCCGACCGCGGGCCGAGCCTGATCGGCGTCGGCGAGGAAGCCGTCTACTTCCAGGTCTCCACCGGCCGGATGCCCGCGATGACCGGCGAGGCCCAGGCGCCGCGCAAGGAACCGATCTTCGACGAGGCGCAGGTCGACGCCCTGGGCGCCTACGTGCAGGCCAACGGCGGCGGCCCAACGACGGTGCGCAACCCGGACGGCAGCCTGGCGATGCGCTCGCTGCGCGGCCAGGACCTGGGACGCGGCGGTGACCTGTTCCGGCTGAACTGCTCGTCGTGCCACAACTTCACCGGCAAGGGCGGGGCGCTGTCGTCGGGTAAGTACGCGCCGGACCTCGAGCCCGCCAACGAGCAGCAGATCCTGGCGGCCATGCGGACCGGTCCGCAGAACATGCCGAAGTTCTCCGACCGTCAGCTGTCGTTCGAGGCCAAGAAGGACATCATCGGCTACATCAAGGCGGTGACCGAGGAGCGCCAGCCGGGCGGTTACGGCCTCGGCGGATTCGGGCCCGCACCCGAGGGCATGGCCGCCTGGATCATCGGGATGGTCGCCGCCATCGGGCTGGCACTGTGGATTGGGGCACGAGCATGAGCCGCGCCGAGACGATGCAGAGCGAAGCGATGAGGAGGAGCGGCGCAAATGAGTGAGGCGGACGTTCGCGGCTCTGACACCGGCGGGAGCCCGCAGGGCACCGGCGAGCGCGAGCCCGATGACGCGGCCCTGGCCGCCATGTCGCAGCAGGAACTGGTGGCCCTGGGCGGCAAGCTGGATGGCGTCGAGACGGTGTTCAAGGAGCCCCGCTGGCCGATCGAGGGCACCAAGGCCGAAAAGCGCGCCGAGCGTGGCGTCGCCGTCTGGCTTTTGCTGGGCGGGTTCTTCGGCCTGGCGCTGCTGCTGATCTTCTTGTTCTGGCCGTGGGAGTACAAGCCGAAGGAGGAGGCCGGCAGCTTCCTCTATGACCTGGCCACCCCGCTCTACGGGCTGACATTCGGGATGGCGATCCTGTCGATCGGCGTCGGCGTCATCCTGTACCAGAAACGCTTTATCCCGGAAGAGATTTCGATCCAGGACCGCCACGACGGCGCCTCGCGCGACGTCGACCGCAAGACGGTGGTGGCGAACCTGGCCGACGCGTATCAGGGATCGACGGTCGGGCGGCGCAAGCTGATCGGCCTTTCGCTGGGGATGGGGCTGGGCGCGTTCGGCCTGTCCACCCTGGTCGCGTTTGCCGGCGGACTGATCAAGAACCCGTGGAAGCCGGTGGTGCCGACCGCCGACGGCAAGAAGGCCGTGCTGTGGACCTCGGGGTGGACCCCGCGCTATCACGGCGAGACCATCTATCTGGCGCGCGCGACGGGCTCGGCCTCCACCTCGCCGTTCGTCAAGATGCGCCCCGAAGACCTCGACGCCGGCGGCATGGAAACCGTCTTCCCGTGGCGCGAGTCCGACGGGGACGGCACCACCCCCGAATCGCAGGAGAAGCTGCGGGCCATCAACCAGGGTGTGCGAAACCCGGTGATGCTCATCAGGATTCGGCCCACCGACATGGGCCGCGTGGTCAAACGGCAGGGCCAGGAGAGCTTCAACTTCGGTGAGTTCTTCGCCTACACCAAGGTGTGCTCGCACCTGGGCTGCCCCGCATCGCTGTACGAGGAGCAGTCCTACCGGATCCTGTGCCCGTGCCACCAGTCGCAGTTCGACGCGCTGCACTTCGCCAAGCCGATTTTCGGGCCGGCCGCGCGTGCGTTGGCGCAACTGCCGATCACCATCGACACCAACGGGTATCTGGTCGCCAACGGCGACTTCGTCGAGCCCGTCGGACCGGCATTCTGGGAGAGGACGACAACATGAGTCCGAAACTGAGTCCCCCGAAGATCGGCGATGTCCTGGCCCGTCAGGGCGAGGACATCGACACGCGTTATCACCCGTCGGCCGCGGTGCGCAGACAGCTCAACAAGGTCTTCCCCACGCACTGGTCGTTCCTGCTGGGCGAGATCGCGATGTACAGCTTCATCGTGCTACTGCTCACCGGCGTCTACCTGACGCTGTTCTTCGATCCGTCCATGGCCGAGATCACCTACAACGGCGCCTATCAGCCGCTGCGCGGCGTGGACATGTCGAAGGCCTTCGCGTCGACCCTCGACATCTCCTTCGAGGTGCGCGGCGGATTGTTCGTGCGTCAGGTCCACCACTGGGCCGCGCTGATCTTCTCCGCGTCGATCATGGTGCACCTGGCCCGCATCTTCTTCACCGGCGCCTTCCGGCGGCCGCGTGAGGCCAACTGGGTCATCGGTTCGCTGCTGCTGATCCTGGCCATGTTCGAGGGCTACTTCGGCTACTCGCTGCCCGACGACCTGTTGTCCGGCATCGGGTTGCGCGCCGCGCTGTCCTCGATCACGTTGGGCATGCCGGTGATCGGAACCTGGCTGCACTGGGCCCTGTTCGGCGGTGACTTCCCCTGCGGTGGCGTCGGAAACGAATGCGCCACAGCGGGTTACATCATCCCGCGGATGTACGCCCTGCACATCCTGCTGCTGCCCGGGATCATCCTGGCCCTGATCGGGCTGCACCTGGCCATGGTGTGGTTCCAGAAGCACACCCAGTTCCCCGGCCCCGGGCGCACCGAGCACAACGTGGTCGGCGTGCGCGTGATGCCGGTGTTCGCGGTCAAGTCCGGCGCGTTCTTCGCCGCGATCGTCGGCGTGCTGGGCCTGCTCGGTGGTCTGCTGCAGATCAACCCGATCTGGAACCTGGGCCCCTACAAGCCATCTCACGTCTCGGCCGGTTCGCAGCCGGACTTCTACATGATGTGGACCGAAGGCCTGGCCCGCATCTGGCCGCCGTGGGAGTTCTACTTCTGGCACCACACCATCCCGGCGGTGGTCTGGGTGGCGCTGATCATGGGTGGGGTGTTCGGTCTGCTGATCGTCTACCCGTTCCTGGAGAAGCGGTTCAGCGGTGACTATGCGCACCACAACCTGCTGCAGCGCCCGCGCGACGTGCCGGTGCGCACGTCGATCGGCGCCATGGCGATCGCGTTCTACATGTTGCTGACGCTGTGCGCGATGAACGACATCATCGCGTTCAAGTTCGACATCTCGCTGAACGCGACGACGTGGATCGGGCGCATCGGCATGGTGATCGTCCCGCCGGTGGTCTACTTCATCACCTATCGGTGGTGCATCGGACTGCAGCGCAGCGACCGCGCGGTGCTCGAGCACGGCATCGAGACCGGCATCATCAAGCGGCTGCCGCACGGCGCCTACATCGAGCTGCACCAGCCGCTGGGCCCGGTCGACGACCACGGCCACCCGCTGCCGCTGGCGTACCAGGGTGCGCCCCTGCCCAAGAAGATGAACAAGCTGGGCTCGGGTGGATCCCCCGGTAGCGGCAGCTTCCTGTTCGCCGACCCGGCGTCCGAGGACGCGGCGCTGCGGGAGGCGGCGCACGGCTCCGAGCAACGCGCCCTGACCGCGCTGCGCGAGCACCAGGACGGCCTCAACGGCTCGACGAACGGTTCCACCAACGGCTCGACCAACGGCGAGCACTAGCTAGCCCGGACGGCCCGGCTCCTCATCGGCTTCTTCGTGGCCGACGCGGGAGCCGGGCAATCCTGCACCCGGTCGCGTTGCTTGCGTTGCCCGGTTGCGTGGAGCGCGCCCACAACGCGAGACGTAAACCATTGCGACGACGCACGGCGTGTCGTCGCAACGGTTTACGTGTCGAGTGCGCTGACGCGACGGGACCGGCACATCCTCCCCCGCCTGCCAACCCCGTTGCCGTCGGCGGCTACTGGTCGGCGACGACGCCGCGCAACTGGCG
>NZ_LZKV01000062.1:0-4805 GCF_001672995.1 Mycobacterium sp. 1482292.6
GGTTGCGCTGGCTGTAGACCAGGTTGATCGGGGCCTCGTAGCCGGGCACCAGGCGCTTGTAGGAGTTCACCGTGGGGTTGGTGAACGCCAGCAGCGACGGTGCGTGGTGCAGCAGGCCGCCGATGTAGTGGCGGGCGGTGTCCGACAGGCCGGCGTAACCGGTCTCGTCGTACATCAGCGGGCTGCCGTCCTTCCACAGCGACTGGTGGGTGTGCATGCCGGAGCCGTTGTCACCGAACAGCGGCTTGGGCATGAACGTCACGGTCTTGCCGTTCTGCCAGGCCGTGTTCTTGACGATGTACTTGTAGAGCATCATGTCGTCGGCCGCGTGCAGCAGCGTGTTGAACTTGTAGTTGATCTCGGCCTGGCCGCCGGTACCCACCTCGTGGTGGCCCTTCTCCAGGCTGAAGCCGGCGGTGATCAGGTTGGTCAGCATCTTGTCGCGCAGGTCGACGTAGTGGTCGACGGGGGCGACGGGGAAGTAGCCACCCTTGGGGCGCACCTTGTAGCCGCGGTTGGGGCTACCGTCGAGCTCGTTGGGCGAACCGGTGTTCCACCAGCCCGAGATCGCGTCGATCTCGTAGAACGAGCCGTTGGTGCGCGAGTCGAAGCTCACCGAGTCGAAGATGTAGAACTCCGCCTCGGCGCCGAAGTAGGCGGTGTCCGCCACGCCGGTGCTGATCAGGTAGTTCTCGGCCTTGCGGGCGATGTTGCGCGGGTCGCGCGAGTACGGCTCGAGGGTGAAGGGGTCGTGCACGAAGAAGTTGAGGTTCAGCGTCTTGGCTTCACGGAACAGGTCGATCTGCGCGGTCGCCGGATCGGGGAGGAGCAGCATGTCGGATTCGTGAATGGATTGGAATCCGCGAATCGACGAACCGTCGAAGGCTAAACCATCCTCAAAAACGCTCTCGTCGAAGAATGAAATCGGAATTGTGAAGTGCTGCATGATGCCGGGCAGGTCACAAAACCGGACGTCGACAAATTCGACGTTCTCGTCCTTGGCGAGTTTGAAGACGTCGTCGGGCGTCTTGTCCGTCACAGAGTGCTCCTTTACTTGGTGAGATCCGCGGCCTGACGCTATGGAGCAGATGTTGCCCGTCAGTCAACCCGATGTTGCGCGCACGTTACGTGACCATGCCACACGCTAAAAGTGGCCACTTGGGCGGCGGGTTCTATTGTGGGGCCATGGATCGCAAGATCGTATCTTTTCTGGTGACCGGGCGCACCGTCTGCCCTCCTTGCCAGGCCGTCCCGGCGGATTATTCGGACCGCGGTCCGCGCCGATGATGGCCGAATCGCGATCCGCATATCCGGGCGAAAAGCTGGGCCTGCCGGAAAGTGGCCCGGGATCGCTGGCGCCGATGGGCCGCCGGCTCGGCGCGCTGATGATCGACTGGTTGATCGCCTACGGGCTGGCCGGGCTGGCCATGCGCTTCGGCCTGTTCTCCCAACCGGTGCTGGCCACCGCGGTGTTGGTGATCTGGTTCGTGCTGGGCGTGCTCTTCGTGCGGTTGTTCGGGTTCACCCCAGGCCAGCTCGCGCTTCGCCTGCAGGTGGTCACGTTGGACGGACGCGACCTGGTCGGCCTTGGCCGGGCGGTGGTGCGGGGAGTGCTGGTCGGGACGGTCGTCCCGGCGCTGTTCACCGACTTCGACGGCCGGGGCATGCAGGATCGGCTGACCGCGACGGCCGTGGTGCGACGCTGAGCTGAGGAGCTGACCGGGCTGACCGGGCTGAGCTGATGGCGGCGACCCGCCGCGCCCGGCTTCGCCGCGCTTGCGATCGCCGCTGAGCTGATGGCGGCGACCCGCCGCGCCCGGCTTCGCCGCGCTTGCGATCGCCGCTGAGCTGATGGCGGCGACCCGCCGCGCCCGGCTTCGCCGCGCTTGCGATCGCCGCTGACCTGATGGCGGCGACCCGCCGCGCCCGGCTTCGCCGCGCTTGCGATCGCCGCTACCGGCGGCGGACGGTGCGCTGCACCCCGCGCATCTTGCCCGCGTTGGGCAGCGGCCCCTTGGGCATGACGGCCGCGCCGGCGCGCGACCCCAACGCGGCCAGCCGCGACTCCAGCGTGTCCATCTGCTTGACGGTGATGTTGGCCGGTAGCCGGGTGAGATGGCGCTCGAGCTTGGCCAGGGGCACCTCGTCCTCGCCGTTGCCGACGATGATGTCGTAGATCGGCACGTCGCCGATCAGGCGGGCGGTGCGCTTCTTCTCCTGCGCCAGCAGCGGTCGCACCCGTGTCGACGTCCCCTCGCCGACCAGGATGACGCCGGGCCGGCCGATGACGCGGTGCACGGCGTCGAAATGCCCGGTCGCGGCCACCCCGGGGGTCACCCGCCACTTGCCGCGCAGGTTGTCCAAAGCCCATGCGGCGGCCCCGGTTTGACCCTCGGCCTTGCGGTAGACCGACTTCTGGGCGCGGCGGCCGAACACGATGAAGGCGACCAGCCCGCCCAGCACCACGCCCAGCGGGATGAGGGTGATCATCGTCAGCCCGCCGGCCCACAGACCGACCGCCACCGAGATGCCCACGATCAGCACGAAGGCGCCGATCATGTACGGCAGGAGGCGCTTGTCCTCCTGGCGCTGAAGGTTGAACGCCTGCCACAACTGGGTGCGGCGCTCCCGCGCGGCGGCCTTGCGGGCGGCCTGCGCCTGCGCTCGGGCGGCCTTGTTCTGCGCGGCGTTGCGGGATCTAGCCATAGTCAAAGAATACGTAGGGCCGCTATGGGGCAGACGCCGCCACCGGGCGCCGGCGGCGTCAGGCGCGGCTGCGGGCCGCCTGCTCGTAGAGCCGACCCGCGCGATACGACGAGCGCACCAGCGGTCCGGCCAGCACCCCGGCGAAGCCCAGCTCCTCGGCGTGCCGGGCGAACTCGACGAATTCCTCCGGCTTCACCCAGCGCTCGACGGGGTGGTGGCGCGCCGACGGGCGCAGGTACTGGGTGATGGTGATGATGTCGCAGCCCGCGTCGTGCAGGTCGGCCAGGGCAGTGCGCACCTCGTCGGGGGTCTCGCCCATGCCGAGGATGAGGTTGCTCTTGGTGACCAGCCCGGCCTCGCGCGCCGCGGTCAGCACGCCGAGGCTGCGCTGGTAGGTGAAGGCGGGTCGGATCCGCTTGAAGATGCGCGGCACCGTTTCCACGTTGTGCGCCAACACTTCCGGGCGTGATTCGAACACCTCCGCAAGCCGGGTGGGCTCGCCGTTGAAGTCGGGGATCAACAGCTCCACGCCGGTCGAGGGGTTGAGTTCCTTGATGGCGCGCACCGTCTCGGCGTACAGCCAGGCTCCGCCGTCGGGCAGGTCATCGCGGGCCACCCCGGTGACCGTGGCGTAGCGCAGCCCCATGGTGCGTACGCTGTCGGCGACCCGCCTCGGCTCGTCGCGGTCCAGGGCGGCGGGCTTACCGGTGTCGATCTGGCAGAAGTCGCAGCGGCGGGTGCACTGGTCGCCGCCGATCAGGAAGGTGGCCTCGCGGTCCTCCCAGCACTCGAAGATGTTGGGGCAGCCGGCCTCCTCGCAGACCGTGTGCAGACCCTCGCGCCGGACCAGGCTCTTGAGCTGGGTGTACTCCGGGCCCATCTTGGCCCGCACCCGGATCCACGGCGGTTTGCGCTCGATCGGGGTCTCGGCGTTGCGCACTTCCAGGCGCAGCAGTTTGCGTCCTTCCGGTGCGACAGTCACAGCGCCGATGCTACGCGCGCGGCCGCCGCGTGGTCCTGCACCGGCAGCACCCCGTCCAGGGCGTCGCACACCGCGTCGGCGACCGCGGTCTGCACGTCCTCGACCGACACCGGGCGGCGCAGCTCGGCCGACAACGACGTCACACCGGCGTCGCTGATGCCGCACGGCACGATGGCGCCGAACGCGTCCAGGTCGCAGTCGCAGTTGAGCGCGAACCCGTGCAGGGTGGTCGCGCGCGACACCCGCACGCCGATGGCGGCAACCTTGCGGTCGGGGCGGCCGTCGGTGCCCGGCACCCACACCCCGGACCGGCCCGGCACCCGGACCGCGTCCACGCCCAGGTCGGCGCAGACCTTGAGCAGCGCCTCTTCCAGCCGCCGCACGTAGTTCACCACGTCGAGCGGTTCGGCCAGGCCGATGATCGGATACCCGACCAGCTGGCCCGGGCCGTGCCAGGTGATCTTGCCGCCGCGGTCGGTGTCGACGACGGGAGTGCCATCTACCGGCCGTTCGTGCGGTTCGGTGCGCCGGCCCGCCGTATAGACCGCGGGGTGCTCGAGCAGCAGCAGCGTGTCGTTGCCGCCGGCCACCCGGGCGTCGGCCAGATCGCGTTGCTGCTGCCAGGCCACGCGGTAGTCGACGATGCCGAGCGGGCGGACGTCGATCAGGGCCTGGCTGGACCGGATGGAATCGATCACGTTCGCGACGGTACTCGGCTCGGGCCGGACGGACCGAGTCCGGTGGCGCTAGTCGTGGTCGCGGCTGGCGGTGGCGTAGGCGAGGGCCTCGCCCACGGTGTTGTGGTGGAAGACGAAACCGGCGCGCTCCAGCGCGGACGGGATGGCCCGCTGCCCGGTCAGCAGCCCCTCGTCGGCGAACTCGCCCAGCGCGGCCCGGATGGCAAAACCGGGCACCATCAACGGCGTTGGGCGATTGACGGCCCGCCCGAACGCGGTGGTGAATTCGGCGTTGGTGACCGGCGCGGGACCGGTCATGTTCACCGGGCCCGACAGGTCGGGGTTGAAGATCGCGAACAACAGCGCGCGCACTTCGTCTTCCAGGGTGATCCATGACATGTATTGCCGTCCGCCGCCCAGCCGGGCGCCGAGCCCGGCGC
>NZ_LZKV01000063.1:0-19339 GCF_001672995.1 Mycobacterium sp. 1482292.6
CACGTCGGGGTGCAGCGGCTCAAGAACGGGCTCAACGCCGTGGGCGTCGCCTCCATCGCCGGACGGGTGTCGGGCACCATCCTCACCGCGGTGGCCGACCTCGCCGCACAAGCCGGCTCGGACCGGATCCGGCTCACCCCGTATCAGAAGTTGGTCATCCTCGACGTGCCCGACGACAAGCTCGACGAGCTGATCGCCGGCCTGGAGGCGCTCGGCCTGCAGTCGAAGCCGTCGCATTGGCGCCGGAACCTGATGGCGTGCACGGGGATTGAGTACTGCAAGTTGTCTTTCGCCGAAACCCGGGTCAAGGCGCAGTCTTTGGTGCCCGAGCTGGAGCGCCGGCTCGCCGACATCAACGACCAGCTCGACGTGCCCATCACCGTCAACATCAACGGCTGCCCCAATTCGTGCGCCCGCATTCAGGTCGCCGACATCGGGCTCAAGGGTCAGATGGTCGACGACGGAGAGGGCGGCTCGGTCGAGGGTTTTCAGGTTCACCTGGGCGGCAGCTTGGGTCTGGACAGCGGATTCGGCCGAAAACTGCGCCAGCACAAGGTCACCAGCGACGAGCTCGGCGACTACATCGAGCGGGTCACACGTAACTTCCTGAAATATCGCGGTGAGGGTGAACGTTTCGCACAGTGGGCTATGAGGGCAGACGAGGACGATTTGCGATGAGCGAACGAACAACCAAGCTTCCAGAAGCCGAATTGCGGGCGCTTGCCGCCCGCGGCGCGGCCGAGCTGGAGGGCGCCAGCGCCGCCGACGTGTTGCGTTGGACCGACGAAACGTTCGGCGGCATCAACGGGCCCCGCGGCTGGGCCACCTGCAATTACGTGGTGGCTTCCAGCATGCAGGAGGCCGTGCTGATCGATCTGGCGGCCAAGGTGCGTCCGGGTGTGCCGGTGGTGTTCTTGGACACCGGTTATCACTTTGTGGAAACCATCGGCACCCGGGATGCGATCGAATCCGTGTACGACATCCGGGTGCTCAATGTCACTCCAGAACACAGCGTCGCCGAGCAGGACAGGCTGCTGGGCAAGGACCTGTTCGCGCGGGACCCGAGCGAATGCTGCCGGCTGCGCAAGGTCGCGCCGCTGGGCAAGACGCTGCGCGGATACTCCGCCTGGGTGACCGGCCTGCGCCGGGGTGAGACCGCCGCGCGCGCCAACGCCCCAGTGGTCGGATTCGACGAGGGCTTCAAGCTTGTCAAGGTCAACCCGCTGGTCGAATGGTCCGACGAGGACGTGCAGAACTACATCGACGACAACGGCGTGCTTGTCAATCCGCTTATGTACGAAGGCTATTCGTCGATCGGCTGCCAACCCTGCACGGCCAAGCCGCTGGCCGGGGCCGATCCGCGCAGCGGACGTTGGCAGGGCCGGGCCAAGACCGAATGCGGTTTGCACGCGTCATAGCAGTTCAACATCGACAGGTTCCGCCACCGCCGACCAGGTGGGAATCGGACCGACGAGTGGATCTGAAAACCGATAGCGCATCCGCTAGCGCGTTGGCGAATCGGATAGTGGTCGGCCCGCGGTTCTCATGCGGGACTACGCCGACGTCAGGGTACTCTCATCCTGGTCGGCCTCGTCCGCACGACTTGCGTTGGCGGCCAGGGCGATCGGGGGAACCCGGGTGGCCCGCACGTAGACGGTGTCGCCCTCGCGCAGGGCCAACGCCTCGGCGTCGCCGCGGGTGATCTGCGCGGTGAAGAATCCGCCGGTGGCCGCGCTGGTCAACTCGACCCGCACCTCGAAGCCCAGCGTCACCACCCGGTCGACGACGGCGCGCACCACCCCGACGGACTCGGCCGTGCCGTCACCGCCGGCGATCGCCATCTCGGGATTGCGGCCCACCCGGATATCGTGCGGGCGCACCAAAGTGCCGTTCAGGGTGGATACCGCACCGAGGAATGACATCACGAACGCGTTCGCCGGGGTGTCGTACACGTCCGTCGGGGAGCCGACCTGTTCGATGCGGCCCTTGTTCAGCACCGCGATGCGGTCGGCGACGTCGAGCGCCTCGGCCTGGTCGTGGGTGACCAGCACCGTGGTCACGTGCACCTCGTCGTGCAGGCGCCGCAACCACGCCCGCAGATCCTCACGCACCTTGGCGTCCAGCGCGCCGAACGGCTCGTCGAGCAGCAGCACCTGCGGGTCGACCGCCAACGCCCGCGCCAGCGCCATGCGCTGGCGCTGACCGCCGGACAACTGGTTGGGGTAGCGGGCCTGAAAGCCGCTCAGTCCCACCACTTCGAGCAGGTTGTCGACCTTGGCCTTGATCTCGGCCTTGGGCCGCTTGCGGATCTTGAGCCCGTAGGCCACATTGTCGCGCACCGTCAGGTGCTTGAACGCCGCGTAGTGCTGAAACACGAATCCGATGCCGCGGCGCTGCGGCGGCACCCGGGTCACGTCGCGGCCGTCGATCGTGACGGTTCCGGTATCGGGTTGGTCGAGCCCGGCGATGGTGCGCAGCAGGGTCGACTTGCCCGAGCCGCTGGGACCCAGCAACGCCGTCAGCGAGCCGGTGGGCACGGCGAAGTCCACATGGTCCAGCGCGACGAAATCGCCATAACGTTTGTTGGCGTCGCGCACGACGATGGCGAGGTCGTCCCGGTTGGCGTGAGTCACGGTCATTCTCCTCGTCAGGCCTGCTTCGCCGCTCGTGCACGGCGCGCGTCCAGCACCACCTGGAAAACCAGCACCAGCACCGCAACCCCCATCAGCAGCGTGGACAGCGCGTAGGCGCCGTATTCCGCACCGCGGTTGTACCGGTCGGAGACAAGCAATGTCAGTGTCTGCGACTTTCCCGGCAGGTTCGACGACACCATCAGCACGGCACCGTACTCCCCCAGGGTACGTGCAATGGTCAACACGATGCCGTAGGTCAGACCCCACCGGATCGACGGCAGCGTGATCCGCCAAAACGTCTGCCACCACCCCGAACCCAGGGTGGCCGCCGCCTCCTCCTGGTCGGTGCCCAGCTCGTGCAGCACCGGCTCCACTTCGCGCACTACGAAGGGCAGGGTGACGAAGATGCTGGCCAGCACGATGCCCGGCAGGCCGAAGATGATCTTGAACCCGAGGTCCTGTTCCACGAACCCGAGCGCACCGGCCGAGCCCCACAACACGATCAACGCGACACCCACGATGACGGGCGAGACCGCGAACGGCAGGTCGATGACCGCCTGCAGCACGCCCTTGCCGCGAAACCTGTTGCGCGCGAGGACCAATGCGGTGGGGATGCCGAAGATGACGTTGAGGGGTACCACGATGGCCACCACCAGCAGCGTCAGGTTCAGCGCCGAGATCGCCGCGGGGGTGCTGACCCAGGCGTAGAACTGGCCCAGCCCCGGTTGGAACGTGCGCCACAGGATCAACGCCACCGGAATGACCAGCAGCACGAAGATGTAGGCGAGCGCGACGAACCGCAACCAATAGCGCACTCCCGCCGACGATGTCATGCGGACAGCTCCTCTCGCTTGGCCGCGCGGCCGCCCACGATCCGCAGGATGAGCAGCACGACAAACGAAATGCCCAACAGCACAATCGATATCGCGGCGGCACCGGTGCGGTCGTCGTTCTCGATCAACGTGCGGATCCACTGTGAGGACACTTCGGTCTTGCCGGGCACCGCACCGCCGATGAGCACCACCGAACCGAACTCGCCGATCGCCCGGGAGAAGGCCAGCCCCGCCCCGGACAACAACGCGGGCAGCAGCGACGGCAGCACCACCGAGGTGAAGATCTTCGGCCCGCTGGCACCCAGCGACGCCGCGGCCTCCTCGGTTTCGCGATCCAGTTCGAGTAGCACCGGCTGCACGGCACGCACCACGAACGGCAGCGTGACGAAGGCCAGGGCGACCGCCACACCCCACGACGTGTGCTGCAGATGTAGACCGACGGGGCTGTGGTTGCCGTACAACGCCAGCATCACCAGGCTGGCGACGATGGTCGGCAGCGCGAAGGGCAGATCGATGATCGCGTCCACGAGGCGCTTGCCCGGAAAGTCATCCCGCACCAGCACCCACGCGATCACCAGGCCGAAGACCAGGTTGAGCACCGTGACCCCGGCCGAGATCGTCAGGGTCACCCGGAACGATTCCAGCGCGGCATTCGAGGTGACCGCGAGCCAGAAGGCGTGCCAGCCGCCGCCCGCGGATTGCCACGCGATCGCCGCCAACGGCAGCAACACGATCACCGAGAGCCAGACGGTGGCCACGCCGACGCGCAGCGCGGTGGTGCCGCGGCCGCGTCCGGGCAGCGGGCCCGGTGGCGCGTCGCCGCTGAGCTCGGGCCGGACCGCCAGCGGGTCCGGGGTGATGGCGGTCATCCGGTGGCCTTCGTGTAGATCTTCGTGATGCTGCCGGAGTTCTTGTCGAACAGCTGCGGGTCCGCCGTGGCCCAGCCGCCCAGCTCGGCGATGGTCCACAGCTTCGCCGGCACCGGGTACTGGTTGCGGAAGTCGGCGGCGACGGCCGGGTCGACCGGGCGGAAACCGGCTTGCGCCCAGACCTTTTGGGCCGCGGCCGTGTACTGGAAGTTCTTGAAGGCGACGGCGGCGTCCAGATGCGGGCTGGTGTTGACCACCGCCACCGGGTTGTCGATCTTGAAGGTCTGCGCCAGGTTGATGTGTTCGACCGGCTTTCCGGCCCGCTCGGTGGCGATGGCCTCGTTCTCGTAGCTGATCAACACGTCACCGCTGCCCTGGACGAAGACGTCGGTGGCCTCCCGCCCCGATCCGGGGCGCAGTTTCACGTGTTCGGTGACCAGCTTCTTGATGAACGCAACCCCGGCGTCGCTGTGGGCGCCGCCTTCGCTCTTGACCGCATACGGCGCGAGCAGGTTCCACTTGGCCGATCCGGAGCTCAGCGGGCTGGGGGTGATGACCTCCACTCCGGGCCGCAGCAGGTCATCCCAATCCCTGATGTTCTTCGGATTGCCCTTGCGCACCACCAGCGTGACGACCGAACCGAACGGAATTCCCTTGGTGGCGTCGGTATTCCAGTCCTTGGCGACCTTGCCGGCCTTGACCAGTCGCGCGATGTCGGGTTCGACGGAGAAGTTGACGACGTCGGCCGGCTTGCCGTCGACGACGCCGCGGGACTGGTCACCGGAGGCCCCGTAGGAGGTGACCACCTGCACGCCCTTGCCCTCGTCGGAGGCGTTGAACGCCGGAATTATCTTGCTCCAACCGGGTTCTGGGACCGAGTAGGCGACCAGGGTGATGCTGGTGCGCGCGTTGGCCAGACCACCGCCGCCGACGGCATCACTGGCGCCGCCGTGGCACCCGGCGATGACGCCGGCGATCAGGGCAAGTGCGAGGACGGGCCGCCAGCGCGATGCGGTCCTTGTGTCCATTGAGGGCCTTCCGGTGCGAGAGGTATGGGAGTCGGGTCCCGTTTCTGCGGAAAGGCACCTAAAACTTCAGGAGAATTCGAAAACTCCAGACCAGACCGCGCACGGGTTTGGGAGTCAGCGACAACAGTGCACGAGGGCATAGCACTCCGAGATGCTCATCGCCACGCGCATGGCGGGAAGCCTAACAGGAATTGACGTTGCCGCCACCGCGACGGCGGCTGTGCAGAGGGCCCGCGGCCGTTAGCGGTGCATCGCGTGGGTCACCAGCCACGTGACGATCACCAACGCCACCAGGATGACCAGAATCAGGGTCACGTGTGACCGAGGCATGGGCTACCCGGGCGTCCCGTCGTGGCGGGCGCGGCGCATCAGCTCGATGCCCTTCCCGAGCACGCCATCCAGCAGGGCCGCCGTGGCGTAGGCCACCACCAGCACGGCGGGCACCACCACCAAGGCCTGCAGCACGAAAGGCAGCCCCGAAAGCCACAGCTCGTTGCCGTCCCACCAATTGAGGAACGCGTTCACGGGGCTCACCCTATTCGGCCCGACCGCCGAAGACCATCGGCCGGCCGGGAACACGCGCCGGCGTGGGTCGGACGCAGCGGATCGCCGCGCGGCGCGCCACCTCGGTGAAACGTTGGACGCGGGACCGCTGAGCAGCGATGATGTCCAGATGGTTTTGCACGCCCAGCCCGACGACCAACCGGCCCCGCCGGACGGTGCCCTGCCCGAGGAAGAGTTTGACGCCGCCTCGGCCACGTCGATGTCGTCGTCCATCGACCTGCGCACGCCCGGGCCGCTCGCTCCCAGCGCGGCCCTGCGGAACCCGTTCCCGCCGATCGCCGACTATGCGTTCCTGTCGGACTGGGAAACCACGTGCCTGATCTCCCCCGCCGGATCGGTCGAATGGCTCTGCGTGCCCCGCCCGGATTCGCCCAGCGTGTTCGGTGCGATCTTGGACCGCAGCGCCGGCCATTTCCGGCTGGGCCCGTATGGCGTCTCGGTGCCCTCGGCCCGCCGGTACCTGCCCGGCAGCCTGATCATGGAAACCACCTGGCAGACCCACACCGGGTGGCTGATCGTGCGCGATGCGCTGGTGATGGGCCCGTGGCACGACCTGGAGCGGCGGTCTCGGACGCACCGCCGCACCCCGATGGACTGGGACGCCGAGCACATCCTGCTGCGCACGGTGCGCTGCGTCAGCGGCACCGTCGAACTGATGATGAGCTGCGAACCGGCGTTCGACTATCACCGCGTCGGCGCCACCTGGGAGTACTCCGCCAACGCCTATGGCGAGGCCGTCGCGCGCGCCGCCAAGGATCCCGACGCCCACCCGACGATGCGGCTGACGTCCAACCTGCGGATCGGGCTGGAGGGCCGCGAGGCGCGCGCACGCACCCGGATGAAAGAGGGCGACGATGTGTTCGTCGCCCTGAGCTGGACCAAGCACCCGGCGCCGCAGACCTACCAAGAGGCCGCCGACAAGATGTGGCAGACCACCGAGTGCTGGCGGCAGTGGATCAACATCGGTAACTTCCCCGACCACCCGTGGCGGGCGTACCTGCAGCGCAGCGCGCTGACCCTGAAGGGCCTGACCTACTCGCCCACCGGCGCGCTGCTGGCGGCCAGCACCACGTCGCTGCCGGAAACGCCGCAGGGCGAACGTAACTGGGACTACCGCTACGCCTGGGTGCGCGACTCCACCTTCGCGCTGTGGGGCCTGTACACGCTCGGACTGGATCGGGAGGCCGACGACTTCTTCGCGTTCATCGCCGACGTCTCCGGCGCCAACAACAACGAGCGGCACCCGCTGCAGGTCATGTACGGCGTGGGTGGCGAGCGCAGTCTGGTCGAAGAGGAGCTTCATCACCTGTCCGGCTACGACCACGCCCGGCCGGTGCGCATCGGCAACGGCGCCTACGACCAGATCCAGCACGACATCTGGGGCTCGATCCTGGACTCTTTCTACCTGCACGCCAAGTCGCGCGAGCAGGTCCCCGAGACCTTGTGGCCGGTGCTGAAGAAGCAGGTGGAGGAGGCGATCAAGCACTGGCGCGAGCCCGACCGCGGGATCTGGGAGGTGCGTGGGGAGCCGCAGCACTTCACGTCGTCGAAGGTGATGTGCTGGGTGGCGCTGGACCGCGGCGCCAAGCTGGCCGAGCGGCAGGGCGAGAAGAGCTATGCCCAGCAGTGGCGCGCGATCGCCGAGGAGATCAAGAACGACATCCTGGCGCACGGCGTGGACTCCCGCGGGGTGTTCACCCAGCGCTACGGCAGCGACGCGCTGGACGCCTCGCTGCTGTTGGTGGTGCTGACGCGGTTCTTGCCGCCGGATGACCCGCGGGTGCGCAACACCGTGTTGGCGATCGCCGACGAACTCACCCAGGAGGGCCTGGTGCTGCGCTACCGGGTCGAGGAAACCGACGACGGGCTGTCCGGCGAGGAGGGCACCTTCACGATCTGCTCGTTCTGGCTGGTGTCGGCGCTCGTCGAGATCGGCGAGGTGCGGCGCGCCAAGCGCCTGTGTGAGCGGCTGCTGTCGTATGCCAGCCCGCTGCATCTCTACGCCGAGGAGATCGAGCCGCGCACCGGCCGGCAGCTGGGCAACTTCCCGCAGGCCTTCACCCACCTGGCGCTGATCAACGCGGTGGTGCACGTCATCCGCGCCGAGGAGGAAGCCGACGGCTCCGGAATGTTCCAGCCCGCCAACGCCCCGATGTGACGTGGCGATCGCAAGCGCGGCGTGAGCCGGGCGACGCGGGTCGCCACCATCAGGACGTGGCGATCGGGAGCGCGGCGTGAGCCGGGCGACGCGGGTCGCCACGACGTCAGCCCAGAGCGCTCACCCTGTCCATCAGGGCGTGCGCAACGTCGATGGCGCTGGTGTTGAGGTCGGCCGAGCCGGGGTCCGAGGACCGTCGCCCGCCGAAGAACACCACCTGGACCTCGACGAGGCAGTTCGACCGGATGCCGATGGCGCGCGCCTGTGGGGTTGGCCGCAGCGGCGGCATGTTGGGCAAGATCGACGTCGCGGTCTTGGTCGCCGCGATGGTGGAATCCGTGACGCGGACGTCGCTGATGACGTTCGTCGTGCTGATCGGGCCGGACTGTTCCGACGTCGTCATGCCGTTGCACTGCTGCCACTGTCCCGAGAACTGCGTGAACAGCGCCTGCGCCTGTGCGGGCGACGGGAGGGTGACCACCCCCTCCTCGACCACGATCACCTGCGCCGGTTCGCCGTTGTTCCACCACGACTCGGACGCAACGTCTTTCACGTCGGCGGACCGGTACACGCCCTGCTGCAGCATCGCCGTCACCCCCAGGCACCCGGCCTGCGACATCGTCCGCTGGACCTGATAAAGCCTTTCGGGCCCGCCGAATTCGGCCGGATCCCGCGCCACGAAGGTCTGATTGAGCATCCGCGACAGCGTCGGGCCGTCGAGAAGCACCTGTTTGACCGTCGCGCCGCTGAGCGGTCGCGGCTTGAGGTTCGGCGCCGGCTTCGCCGTGCCCGCCACCACTCCACCGCAGCCCGTCGCCAGCACCGCGACCGCCATCAAAGCCGTCGCCATCCCCCGAATCCGCATGGCTACTTCTTGCCCTTGTCCCCCGCGGCGTCGGCGGACAAGGCCGCGACGAACGCCTCCTGCGGCACATCGACGCGCCCGATGGTCTTCATCCGCTTCTTGCCTTCCTTCTGCTTTTCGAGAAGCTTGCGTTTACGAGTGATGTCGCCGCCGTAGCACTTGGACAGCACGTCCTTGCGTATCGCGCGAATGTTCTCCCGCGCAATGATTTTCGATCCGATGGCCGCCTGGACGGGCACCTCGAACTGCTGGCGCGGAATCAGCTCTTTGAGCTTGGTGGTCATCTTGTTCCCGTAGGCGAACGCCGAGTCCTTGTGCACGATCGCGCTGAACGCGTCGACCGCCTCGCCCTGCAACAGGATGTCGACCTTGACCAGTTGGGCCTCCTGCTCGCCGGCCTCCTCGTAGTCGAGGCTGGCGTAGCCACGGGTGCGTGACTTCAGCGAATCGAAGAAGTCGAAGATGATCTCGCCCAGCGGCATGGTGTAGCGCAGCTCGACGCGTTCGGGTGACAGGTAGTCCATGCCGCCCAGCTCGCCGCGGCGCGACTGACACAGTTCCATGATGGTGCCGATGAATTCACTGGGCGCGATGATGGTGGTCTTGACCACCGGCTCGTAGACCTCGCGGATCTTGCCCTCCGGCCAGTCCGACGGGTTGGTCACCCGGATCTCGGTGTTGTCCTCCTTGACCACCCGGTAGACGACGTTGGGCGACGTCGAGATCAGGTCCAGGTTGAACTCGCGCTCCAGGCGTTCGCGGGTGATCTCCATGTGCAGCAAACCCAAGAAGCCGCAACGGAATCCGAAGCCCAGGGCCACCGACGTCTCCGGCTCGTAGGTCAGGGCCGCGTCGTTGAGTTGCAGCCTGTCCAGGGCGTCGCGCAGATCCGGGTAGTCGGAGCCGTCCACCGGATACAGGCCCGAGTAGACCATCGGCTTGGGCTCGCGATATCCGGTCAGCGCCTCGGCGGCGCCGTGGCGTGCCGTCGTCACCGTGTCCCCCACCTTGGATTGGCGGACGTCCTTGACGCCGGTGATCAGGTAGCCCACCTCGCCCACGCCCAGGCCGTCGCTGGCCTTCGGTTCAGGCGAGACGATGCCGACCTCGAGCAGTTCGTGGGTGGCGCCGGTGGACATCATCGCGATGCGTTCGCGAGGGGTGATCTTGCCGTCGACCACCCGCACGTAGGTCACCACGCCGCGGTAGATGTCGTAGACCGAGTCGAAGATCATCGCCCGCAGCGGCGCGTTGGCCTGGCCCTGCGGGGGCGGCACCTCGCGCACCACATGATCGAGCAGGTCGGCGACGCCGGCTCCGGTCTTGCCGGAAACCCGCAGCACGTCGCCCGGCTCGCAGCCGATGATGTGCGCGATCTCGGCGGCGTAGCGGTCCGGGTCCGCGGCGGGCAGGTCGATCTTGTTCAGCACCGGGATGATGTGCAGGTCGCGGTCGAGCGCCAGGTAGAGGTTGGCCAGGGTCTGCGCCTCGATGCCTTGGGCGGCGTCCACCAGCAGCACCGCGCCCTCGCACGCCTCCAGCGCGCGCGACACCTCGTAGGTGAAGTCGACGTGGCCCGGGGTGTCGATCAGGTGCAGCACGTACTGGGTGTCACCGACTTTCCACGGCAGGCGCACGTTCTGGGCCTTGATGGTGATGCCGCGCTCGCGCTCGATGTCCATCCGGTCCAGGTACTGCGCGCGCATGGACCGCTCGTCGACGACACCGGTGAGCTGGAGCATCCGGTCGGCCAGCGTGGACTTTCCGTGGTCGATGTGGGCGATGATGCAGAAGTTCCGAATCTGCGCCGGCGCGGTGAAGGTCTTGTCGGCGAAACTGCTGATGGGAATCTCCTGGTGCGTGCAACTAGACGGGGCGCTTTGCGGCCGTTTCCGGCGCGGTTCGCGGGTATGTCCAGCGTATCCAGACAGGGCCGCCGGGACCTACTTGGACACAGTCGCACCCCGCCGCTCGCGTCTATGCTGCGAATATGTCGTCTCCCCGGAAATCCCAGTGGAAGACGTTTCAGCGGTTCGCGGAGAATCTGGTGTTCAACGGCGCTCCGCGCCTGGTCCGGACCGTGCAGAATTCCCAGACCGTGCTGCGCGAACTGCAGCAGGCCGTGAAGATCACGGCGAACGTCATCGCCGCGGTGGCGCCACCACCTCCCGACGCGCCCGTCACCGGCCGGCCGGTGACCAGCGGCAGCCTCCCGACCGCGCAGCGCGCCCGCAAGCTGGTGTACGCGCCGAGCCTGGACGGCCGGGCCGATCCCGGTGAGATCGTCTGGACGTGGGTGGTCTACGAGGACGACCCCACCCGGGGCAAGGACCGGCCCGTCCTGGTCGTGGGCCGCGACCGCAGCGTCCTGCTGGGGTTGATGGTGTCCAGCCAGGAGCGCCACGCCGCCGACCCGGACTGGGTTGGAATCGGTTCCGGCCCTTGGGATTACGAGGGCAGGCAGAGCTGGGTCCGGCTGGACCGGGTGCTCGACGTGCCCGAGGAGGGCATCCGCCGCGAGGGCGCCATCCTGGATCGCGAGATCTTCGACGTGGTGGCCGCCCGCCTGCGCGCCGACTACTCCTGGCGCTGAACGCGTCGCGGCGTTGCGCCGAGCGTGAACTCAGGGCGAGCCCACGCCACAATTCTCGCCGTAGTGCACGTTCGGCGAGCGGAGTCGGGCGATCAGCCCTGGGTGATGTAGGAATGCAGTTGCTGCTGCTCGGCCTCGAGTTCTTCCAGTCGGCTCTTCACCACGTCACCGATGCTGACGATCCCGATCAGCTTCTTGCCGTCCAGCACCGGCACGTGCCGCACCCGGTTCTTGGTCATCAACACGCTGATCGCGTCGACCTCGTCGGTCTTCGTGCAGGTCGCCAGCATGGACGTCATGATCTTGGACACCGGGCGAGACAGCACACTGGCGCCGTGCGTATGCAGCTGACGCACGACGTCACGCTCCGACACGATGCCGACCACACCCTCGTCACCGACCACCACCATGGCGCCGATGTTCTGGTCGCTCAGCCCCGCGAGCAGCTCGCGAACCGTCGCGTCGGGATTGATGGTCACCACCGCCGCGCCCTTGTTCCGCAAGACGTCCGCTATCCGCATCGGGGCCTCCAGCCGGGTTGTGATCCGCTTCACATCAGGCTACGGCTTCCTCGCGCGGCGCAAAAGCCACTAAGAGAAGCTGCAAACAGATCGTGTCCTAGCGGTGCAGCCCGCGCGGATCGCGCGATTGAACCACTGCGGGAGCCGCGGGCTTGCAAGATAAGGACATGATCGAGGTCACCCTGCTGGGAACCGGAAGCCCCATCCCCGACCCGAACCGCGCCGGGCCGTCAACTCTGGTGCGGGCCGGCGGGCAGGTGTTCCTGGTGGACTGCGGGCGCGGCGTGCTGCAGCGCGCGGCCGCGGTCGGGGTGGGCGCCGCCGGATTGTCGGCGTTGCTGCTGACCCACCTGCACAGCGATCACATCGGCGACCTGGGCGACGTCCTCATCACCCGGTGGATCAGCACCTTCACGCCCGACCCCGCGCCGCTGCCGATCATCGGTCCGCCCGGCACCGCCGAGGCGGTCGCGGCGACGCTGAACGCGTTCCGCCACGACATCGGCTACCGGATCGCCCATCACGCCGACATCAACTCGCCGCCGGCGGTGGACGTGCACGAACACACCGAGGGAACCGTCTGGGACCGCGACGGCGTGGCCATCCGGGTCGCCCCGACCGATCACCGTCCGGTGGCGCCGACCATCGGCTTTCGCATCGACTACCAGGGCGCCTCGGTGGTGCTCGCCGGCGACACCGTCCCGTGCGCGGGCCTGGACGACCTGGCAACAGGGGCGGGTGCGCTGGTGCACACCGTGATCCGCAAGGACATCGTCGCCACCATCCCGCAGCAGCGGCTGCAGGACATCTGCGACTACCACTCTTCGGTGGAGGAGGCGGCGGCGACCGCGGCGCGCGCGGGGGTGGACACCCTGGTCATGACGCACTACGTGCCGGCGCTGGTGCCCGGCCAGGAGGAGCAGTGGCGGGCCCTGGCGGCCACGCAGTTCGGTGGGCGGGTCGAACTCGGTGACGACCTGCACCGCGTTCAGGTCGATGCGTCCGCGTGATGGCCGCCCGCGGCCGCTCGCCCGGCGGCCGAATCTCGTTGCGCCGCATGGGTTAGGGCAACGCCAGCCACCATCAGCCAGGTCAGCGCCAGCACCCGGGCGATCGGCAGGATGAGGCCCAGCGCCGGCCAGATCAGCACCGCCGTCGCCAATTCGGCGAGGATGGCCGTGGCCAGACCGAGCCGCGCGACCGGTCCCGGCATCAACGCGCGGGTGAGGCCGGGCACCGCGATCCCGCCGACCAGCAGGCCCAGCGCCACGATGTGCCCCGGGCCGCCGGTGAGAAAGACCAACAAGTAGAGCGCCCGGACCACCGCCGCGTTCGCGGCGACATCCGGTATCGACAACGCCCAACCCAGCAACCCCGCCAGGCCGAGCGCACCGGCGGCCAAGACGCCGCCACTCAACGTGACCGCGCCGGATCCGGCCCCGAGTCGGCTCAGCCGGGCGCCGGCGCTTGCCCCGTAGATCGCCAACGGCACCGAGGACGCGAACGTCGCAACGGCGATGATGCGCACGGCGGTCGGCTGGGCGCGAACGTAGGCGGTGACGGCGCCCGCCGGGCCGTAGGGCAACGGCATGACGCCGCCCACCGCGACGCCGATGGCGATGCCGCCGACGAGCAGCGCGATGCAGAGCAGGGCCAGCGCCGCCAGGGGAGAGCCGGGCCGGCTCTTATCGCGGCGCGGCGCGCCTTCGGCCGGATCGTTCATTCCTGCAACGGTATCCCTGCGGCGACGAACCCCGCCCCGGGCTAGGCCAGCCGGGTCACCTCGACGATCACGTCGAGGTCGGTGGCGCCCTCCCCGGAGTAGATGCCCTTCAGCGGGGAGACGTCGGCGTAGTCGCGGCCCACGCCCACGCCGACGTACTGCTCGGTGATCTCGGTGTCGTTGGTGGGGTCATAGCTCCACCAGGCACCCGTCCACGCCTCAATCCAGGCGTGGCTTCGGCCGTCGACGGTGTCGCCGACGACGGCGTCGCGCCTGGGGTGCAGGTAGCCCGAGACGTAGTGCGCCGGAATCCCCATGCTGCGCAACAACATCAGCGACAAATGCACGAAGTCCTGGCACACGCCCTTGCCCGCTTTGAGCGCGTCCAGGCCGGACGAGTGCACGCTGGTGGTGCCCGGCAGGTATTCCAGTTCTTCGCGCACCCAATTGGCCGCGGCTACAACGGCTTCGGCCGGCTTGTGGGTCTTGCTGATCTTCTTACCGACCGACGCCACCCGCTTGCTGGCCGGGGCGTGCTGAGTGGGGCGAAGCAGGTCGTCGTAGCGATCGATCACGGCCTCGGACTGCAGGTCGCTCCAGCCCGCCTCCGCCGAGAGTGGCTCGGCCCGCTCGGTTTCCACGACCGACGTCGACATCACCGTGAGATCGGTGTGCGGGGCGTGCAGGTCGAACGCGGTGACCGCGGTGCCCCAGTAATCGACGTAGCGGTAGGACCGGGTCGCCGGGATGGTTTCGACACGGTTGAGGATGACGTTCTGCCGGCTGTTCGACCGCGGGGTCAACCGGGCCTCGTTGTAGGAGGCGGTCACCGGGGATTGGTAGGCGTACCCGGTGGTGTGCACCACCCGCAGTCGCCACATCAGCCGTCCCCTTTCCTGCTGACCAGCCGGGCGCGCTGGCCCGCGTCCGACCAGGCCACCCAGGGCGTGACGTGGAAGTACTGCAGCGCCAACGCCTCTCCGACGTCGTGGCAGGTGCGCTGCAGCCCCGCCAGGCGGCTCTCCAACGACTCCAGCAGCACGCCGGGCTGCACGAATTCCAATTCGCTGCGGGCCTGCCCGAGCAGTCGCTGCGCCTCGGCGGTCGCCCCGATCCGGCTCTGCCGGTTGTGGACCAGCTCGTCGAGATTGTGTTCGGCCAGCCGCAGCGAATAGAACACCGAACGCGGAAACAGCCTGTCCAACAACATGAATTCGACCACCCGACCGGCGTCCAGCACACCGCGATAGGTGCGCAGATAGGTGTCGTGCGCGCCCGCCGAACGCAACAGCGTCACCCACGCCGGGGACGAGGCGCTGTCGCCGACCCGCGACAACAACAGCCGCACCGTCATGTCGACCCGTTCGATGGCCCGGCCCAGCACCATGAACCGGTAGCCGTCGTCGCGGGACAGCGTCGAGTCGGCCAGGCCGGCGAACATCGCCGCCCGCCGCTCGATGAATGACAGAAAGTCGTGCGGCCCAAGGCGTTTGGCGGCCCGCTCACGTTCGGGCAGGGCGTGGTAGGTGGTGTTGAGGCATTCCCAGATCTCGCTGGAGGTCACCTCGCGCGCCGACTTGGCGTTCTCGCGCGCCGAGGTGATGGCATCGACGATCGAGCAGCCGCCCTGGGTGTTGGTGCTGTAGGCCACCAGATCGGTCAGCGACCACACGTCCAGGTCGTGATTCGGCGGGTCGATCCCGAGCACCCGCAGCAGCAGCCGCGACGCATGGTCGGGGTCGACGCTGGAATCCTCGAGCAACTGGTGCAGCGCCACGTCCAGGATGCGCGCGGTGTCGTCGGCGCGTTCGACGTACCGGCCGATCCAGTAGAGCGACTCGGCGTTACGTGCCAACATCGTGCACCGCCCTTTGCTGTTGTTGTTGCTCGAGCTGCTCGCGCTGGGGCAGTTCGGTGGGCTGCGCCTGCTGAGACGTCACCCGCGGGGCGTCGTCGAGCATCGGGTCCGGCATCGAGGTGGGCAACGAGCGCACCACCTCCGCCGCCTCGAGCTCGTGATCGCCGGCCGACGCCCGCGACGCCAGCACCCAGGTGTCCTTGGAGCCGCCACCCTGACTGGAGTTGACCACCCGCGACCCCTCGACCAGCGCAACCCGGCTCAGCCCGCCGGGCAGCACCCACACGTCGTTGCCGTCGTTGACCGCGAACGGCCGCAGGTCGACGTAGCGCGGCGCCAGGGTGTTGCCGATCTGGGTCGGCACCGTCGACAGCTCCATCATCGGCTGCGCGATCCAGCTCCGCGGATCGTCGCGCACCTTCTTGGCGACGGCCGCCAACTCTTTCTCCGAGGCCTCCGGCCCGAACACGATGCCGTAGCCGCCCGACCCCTCCACCGGCTTGAGCACCAGCTCGTCGATGCGGTCCAGCACCTCTTCGCGCTCGTCGTCGAGCCAGCAGCGCAGCGTCTCCACGTTGGCCAGCAGCGGCTTCTCCCCGAGGTAGTACTCGATCATCATGGGCACATAGGTGTAGACGAGTTTGTCGTCGCCGACGCCGTTGCCGATCGCGCTGGAGATGGACACGTTGCCCGCACGGGCGGCGTTGACCAGCCCCGCCACCCCCAGCACCGAATCGGCGCGGAACTGCAGCGGATCCAGGAAGGCGTCGTCGATGCGCCGATAGATGACGTCGACCTGGCGCTCCCCCTCGGTGGTGCGCATGTACACCTGGTTGTCGCGGCAGAACAGGTCGCGCCCCTCGACCAGCTCGACCCCCATCTGGCGGGCCAGCAGCGAATGCTCGAAATAGGCCGAGTTGTAGACGCCCGGGGTCAGCACCACCACCGTCGGGTCGGCCTCGTTGGTGGCCGCGGAGTTGCGCAGCGCCCGCAGCAGGTGCGAGGCGTAGTCATCGACCGCGCGCACCCGGTGGCTGGCGAACAGGTTGGGGAACACGCGCGCCATGGTGCGCCGGTTCTCCATGACATAGGACACACCCGACGGCGACCGCAGGTTGTCCTCGAGGACCCGCCAGGTGCCCTTGTCGTCGCGGATCAGGTCGATGCCGGCGACGTGGATCCGCACGCCGTTGGGCGGGACGATGCCCATCGCCTGGCGGTGGAAGTGCTCGCACGACGTGATCAGCCGGCGCGGGATCACCCCGTCGTTCAATATTTCCTGGTCACCGTAGATGTCGTCGAGGTACAGCTCGAGCGCCTTGACGCGCTGGGTGATGCCGCGCTCCAGGCGCGTCCACTCGGCGGCCGAGATGACCCGCGGCACCAGATCCAGCGGAAACGGCCGCTCCTGGCCCGATAACGAGAAGGTAATGCCCTGGTCAAGGAAGGCGCGGGACAGCGCTTCGGCGCGGGCTTTGAGCTCCGAGGCATCCGACGGCGCGAGCTCGGCGTAGATGCCCTTATACGGGCCGCGCACGTTGCCCTGGGCATCGAACATCTCGTCGAACGCCATGTCGTAGGCGTCGGAGGCCGCGTTGTATCCGTCGAAGATGCGCTCAGAGCGCGCAGCGCGAAAACCCCGCTTGGTGTGGTCAAGCTGGTTGGTAAGACTCACTGTTCAGATGCTGCCTCAAGTCGACGTTCTGGCAGCCCACGTGTTCCCGTTTTGGGAGAAAACGTAACTCACTGATAACCTGGGCAATCGCTGTGGTGATATCCGGCGCCCCACAATACGTCTAATCGAAGAAGGAACTCCCGCGTGGCCAACATCAAGTCGCAGCAGAAGCGCAACAAGACGAACGAGCGCGCTCGCCTGCGCAACAAGTCGGTGAAGTCGTCGCTGCGTACCGCTGTCCGCGCGTTCCGCGAGGCGGCCCACGCCGGCGACAAGGAGAAGGCCGCCGAGTTGCTGGTGTCGACCAACCGCAAGCTGGACAAGGCCGCCAGCAAGGGCGTGATCCACAAGAACCAGGCGGCGAACAAGAAGTCGGCCCTGGCGCAGGTCCTCAACAAGATCTAAGGCTTTTACTCAGCCGACGCGCCCCCTCTACTGGCCGCGCTGGGCGGCTAGCTCGGCGACCTGCCTGACCGCGGATTCCAGGGCGTAGTCGGCGTCCACCACCGCTCCCTTAACGTTCGCGTTGAGCGTGGCCACCACCTTCATCGCGGTCGCCACAGAGTCACGCGACCAACGCCGCGCCTGCTTCTGCGCCTTCTGCACCCGCCAGGGCGGCATCCCGAGCTGAGACGCCAGCCGGTATGGGTCCCCCGACAGTGGGCCGACCCGGCCGATCGTGTGGATCGCCTCGGCCAGCGCGTCCGCCAGCACCACCAGCGGCTCACCGCGCATCATCGCCCACCGCAACGCCTCGGCGGCCCCTTCGATGTCACCGGTCACCGCCTTATCCGCGATGTCGAAGCCCTTCACCTCGGCCTTGCCGCTGTGATAGCGGCGGACCGCGTCGGCGTCGACCACCCCGCCGGTGTCGGCGACCAACTGGGAGCAGGCCGAGGCCAACTCCCGCAGGTCGGAACCGACCGAATCCAGCAGTGCGGTCACCGTCTGGTCGTCGGCCTTGACCCGCAGGCCGCGAAACTCCTTGCGGACAAAATCGACGCGCTCGCTCAGTTTGGTGATCCGCGCGCACGAATGCACCACGGCGCCAAGGGATTGCAGCTCGGTGGCCAGCGCCTTGGCGCGCCCGCCGCCCGAGTGCACCACGACCAGCACCACGCCGGTCGGCATGTCGCTCGCGGCCGAAACGATCACCGCGGCAGCGTCTTTGCCCGCTTCGCCGGCGGCCTCCAGCACGACGATGCGCTCGTCGGCGAACAGCGACGGACTCAGCAGCTCGGCGAGCTCATAGGTGCTGACGTCGCCCGCCCGCATCCGGTTGACCGGCACGTCGTCGGTGCCGGCTCGTTTGCGCGCCGACCGCAGCACGTCGGACACCGCCCGCTCGACCAGCAGTTCCTCGTCTCCCAGGACCAGGTGCAACGGCGAAATCTCGGTCACCCCACGATGGTGTCACGCCCCACCGACCGCGCCGCTCGGGGATCGACGGCGCGACGCCCCGCCTACCCCAACCCGGACAGCGCCCACGCCAGCCCGACCAGCGCCCCGACCCCCGCCGCGACGCGAAACAGTCGCCACCGCCACAGCACCACCGCCAGCACCGTGACGCCGCCGACGATCAGGGTGCCGGGCATCCCCTCGGGGACCGGCACCGTGGCGCCGGGCATGTTGGCCGCCGCGTGGGCCACGCCGTCCACCCACCACAACTCCAGGCCGGTGAACCGGATCAGCAGCCGCGCGGCGGCCGGCCATATCGCGCAGAGCGCGGCCGCCGCGGTGCCCAGCACCGTGATCGGGGCGATCACACCGGCCACCGCGAGGTTCGCCAGGGCGGCAACCACGCTGAATCGCCCGGAGATCGCCGCCACCAGCGGCGCTGATCGTCGTCGCGCCGGTCTGGTCGCGGCGCCTGGTCACCAAGGGATGGCCCAAGCCGCTGGCCGACGCGCTCGCCGTCGCGTGGGCCGCGCAGGTGGTGACCGCGCCGCTGGTGGCGGCGATCTCCGGGCGATTCAGCGTGGTTGCCGCCCTGGCGAACCTCGCGGTGGCCGGTGTGAT
>NZ_LZKV01000064.1:0-53841 GCF_001672995.1 Mycobacterium sp. 1482292.6
TTGGCGTGTTCTTCGGTTTCGATGACCATCAGCGCGCCGGCCTCGCCGAAGACGAATCCGGTGCGGTCGCGGTCGAACGGGCGGCAGGCCCCTACCGGGTCGTCGTTCTTGGTCGACATCACGATGCGCATCTGGGCGAAAGCCGCAATCGGCACCGCCTCGATACGGGTTTCCACGCCACCGCAGATGGCAATGTCGGCCTCGCCGAAGACGATGTTGCGCCAGGCCTGCGCGATCCCCTCGGAACCCGACGCGCACGCCGACACCGGCGTGATCACCCCGGCTTTGGCCTGGCGCTCCAGGCCCACCGCCGCCGAGGCGCCGTTGGGCATGTACTTCTGCACCCCGAGCGGAGAGACGGCCTTCATGCCGCGAGCGCGCATGTCGTCGTAGCTGAAGACCATCTCTTCCGACGATCCCAGGCCGGTGCCGATGGAGACCATCAGCCGGTTGGGATCGACCTCGGGAGAGCCGGCGTTCTCCCAGACCCGCCGGCCCAGAATGGTGGACATCCGCTGCAGATAACCCGTCCGACGCAGCTCGATACGGGTCATTTGGCTATCGAATTCTTCCAACAGGTGTCCGCCGATGCGCACCGGCAGGTCGAACTCCTCGACGAATGGATCCTCGAGTTTGCGGATACCACTTTGGCTGTCCAGCAACAGCTTCCAGGTGTTCTCGGCGTCAGTAGCCAACGCGGTCGTCATGGCGACGCCAGTGACGACCACGTTCGGGAGCGTTTTCCCGGTAACCAGCTCTGTCATGGGTCTTGCGAACGTTCCTTCCATGCTGTCCGGCTCCTCCGCGGGCCTGCTGCGGCCCGCGTCGTCGCCGGACGTAGTACTCAGTACCGCCCGAAGGCGAGTGCCACGTTGTGACCACCGAACCCGAACGAGTTGTTGATCGCGTATTGGAAATCGCCGTAGCGAGGTTCGCCCGCGACAACATCCAGATCGATTTCGGGATCGGGTGTTTCGTAGTTGAGTGTTGGCGGTATCACGCCGTCCCGAAGGCTCAATACCGTGAGGACAGATTCCAGAGCCCCGACGGCACCGATGGAGTGCCCCAGGGCCGACTTCGGTGCGTACACCGCCGCTTGCTCGCAGCCGGCGACCCGGATGGCGTTCGCCTCGGCGGTGTCGCCGATGGGCGTTGCCGTCCCGTGCGCGTTGACGTGGTCGATGTCCTTGGGGGACAACCCCGCCAACTCGAGCGACCGTTGCATTGCCCGGCCGGCGCGCACGCCGTCAGCCGCGGGCGCCACCATGTGGAACGCGTCCGAGGTGATGCCGGCGCCCAGCAACCGGGCCAGCGGCTTGGCGCCGCGGGCCTTGGCGTGTTCCTCGGTCTCGATGATCATCAGGGCCCCGGCCTCGCCGAACACGAAGCCGTCGCGGTCCTTATCGAACGGCCGTGACGCGCGCTCGGGCTCGTCGTTGCGAGTGGACATGGCCCGCATCATGGAGAACGCCGCGATCGGCAGCGCCTCGATGGGACCCTCGACCCCGCCGCAGACGGCGAAATCGGCGTCACCCATTGCGATCTGGCGCCACGCGTGCGCGATCGCCTCCGAGCCCGACGAGCACGCCGACACCGGGGTGATCACCCCGGCGCGGGCGCCCAGCTGCAGGCCCACCACCGCCGCGGCGCCGTTGGGCATGATCATCTGAACGGCGAGCGGCGACACCTTGCGGGGGCCGCCCTCGTTCATCAGGTCGTAACTCTCCACGATCCTTTCGGCGCCACCGAGACCGGTGCCGACCACGACCGAGAACCGGTCGGGGTCGACCTCCGGGCTGCCGGCCGACTCCCACAGCTGAGTGCTGAGCAACTTCGCCAGCCGCTGGACGTAGGACATGCGCCGCAAGTCGAGCCTGCTCATGTGCTCGTCGATGGGCTCCTTGAGGTGGCCACCGATCTTGACGGGCAGGTCCCACTTGGTGATGAACTCGTCTTCGAGGACGTGGATGCCGCTTTCGCCGGCCAACAAACCCTTCCACGTGCTCTCGATGTCCGGCGCGATCGACGTCGTCGCCGTGACGGCGGTTACCACAACGTTGGGGTAACCGCCATTAGCAGTGGAAGGCTTGCTCACTTGCTGTCCGCTTCCAGCCTCGACTTGACGTTGGCGACCGCCTCGGGGTTCTCGGTCTCCAGCTTGGCGCGCAGCGCCTCGGCAGCCTCGGGGTTCTCTTCCTCGAGCTTCTGGATGTAGGAGACGACGTCACCAACGGTGCGCAGACCGGCGAGGTCCTCGTCGGGGATCTTGACGCCGTACTTGTCCTCGGTCTGCACGGCGATCTCGACCATCGACAGCGAGTCGATGTCCAGGTCGTCGACGAACGACTTCTCCGGGGTGACCTCGGAGGGCTCGATACCGGTCACCTCTTCGATGATCTCGGCGATACCGGCGATGATTTCTTCCTGGCTGACAGCCACAGCTTTCTTCCCTTCGTAATGTGTTGTGTGTTAGTCGAATTGACGTGATATGCGGTTGTACTGGTTGTGCAACTGGCCGAGCTGGCTTTAGAGCTCGGCCAAAGCGTCCAGGTCTGCGGGCGACTTGACGGCACGTGCCGTAACCCCCCGAAGTTCTCGTTTGGCGATACCGGTGAGCGTGCCCGCGGGCGGGAACTCCACGGCCGCAGTGACTTCCAGGTCACGCAGCGTCGCGGTGCACAGATCCCAGCGCACCGGCTGGGTCAGCTGAGAGACCAGCGCCTCCATCGCCGCGGCCGCCGAGGCGACCGGCTTACCGTCGCGGTTGGACAGCAGCGTGGCGGTGGGCTCGGACGTCTGGACGGCGGCCGCCGCGGCGGCGTAGCCGTCGAGCGCCGACGCCATGTACTTGGTGTGGAACGCCCCGGCCACCCCGAGCGCGCGCACCCGGGCCTTTTCCGGCGGGTCCTCGGCCAGCTTCTCCAGCGCGGTCAGCGGGCCTGCGGCGACGATCTGTCCCGTGGCGTTGCGGTTGGCGGGGAAGAGGTCGAGCTGCTCGAGGCGGGCCAGGACCTCGCCCTCATCGCCACCGAGCACCGCGGACATGCCGGTCGGCTCGACGGCGCAAGCCTTGGCCATCTCGGCGCCGCGGGTGGCGGCCAGCGCGACGGCGTCGTCGGCGGCGATCACGCCGGCGATCGCGTAGGCGGCGATCTCCCCGACGGAGTGGCCGGCGACGACCAGTTCCGCGTCCGACAACAGGCCGCGCCTGGCCAGCTCCTGGTGGGCCAGCAGCGTGGCGGCCACGACCAGCGGCTGGGTGACCGCGGTGTCGGTGATCTCTTCGGTCGATGCGGTGGTGCCCAGGCGCACGAGGTCGAGGCCACTGGCCTTGGACCACAGCGCCAACTGGTCAGCGGCGCCGGCGAGCTCCAGCCATGGCGAGAGCATCCCCTCGGTCTGCGAACCCTGTCCGGGCGCAAGCAATGCAATCACGTGTTTAAGAGAACACTGTGGAAACGGTTTTGGCGGGTGTAACAGATTATGAACCTCGTCTTAGGTTTTTGTGTACACCCTACAAAACGGCTCCGTAAGCTACGGGTTTGATATCGTGCCGCGACCTGTTGCCTGGGTCACTATCTTCCGAATTGCCCCGCCACCGCCGCTTTCACCGGCAGCGGAACCGCAGGCATGGCGTTGGTGGCGGCGCTGGGGGGTTGGGCCGGGTAGTTGAGCTGGCCGACCGTCGCCGCCACTCGCAGCACATATGCATCACGGGGCTGCATGGGATCGCGGCCGGTGAAGTCGGTGATCCGCTTGAGCCGGTAGCGCACGGTGTTTGGATGAACGAACAACTTTCTGGCACACGCCTCAATCGCGCCGCCACAATCTAAGTAAGCGTCAAGAGTTTCGATCAGCGTCGGACCCGCGTCGGCCAGCGGGCCCATCACGTCGGTGTGCAGCGCCACGATGGCCGACGCATCGCCCATCAGGGCGCGTTCGGGCAGCAGTTCGCGCGCCGGCACGGGACGTGGCGCGCCGCGCCAGCCACCGACGGCGTTCATGCCGGAGATCGCCTCGCTGGCGCTGTGATAGGCAGCCGTCAGCATCGGCGCGGTGGGCCCGACGACCACCGGGCCGTCGGCGAACGCCACCAGCAGATCGCCCAGGAATTTGTCGGTCGGCGACAATTGGCCGGACACGATCGCGACTAGCCAGGTGCCGTGCACGTCGGTGAGGGCCGCGCGCCCGTGCTGTGCGGCGATGTCGCGGACGCGCTGGCTGGCCCGTTCGCTGTCGTCGGGACCGGTGGATCCGTCGCGCCCGGGGGCCGGGGTACCGACCACGACCGTCGCCGGCGCGGTGGTGTCCCAGTTCAGCGCCGCGGCGCGGGACAGCAGCTCCGGGCCCGTGTCGCCGCGGACCACCGCATCGACGACGCTGGCCTCCATCCGGCTGTCCCACGCCCCGCGCGCCTCGGCCGCGTTCGCGTAGGCGGTCGCGGCCGTGAACGCCAGGTCGCGGCTGTACTTCAGGATGCCGACCGTCAGCGCCGTCAGCTGCTCTTCGGAGCGGGCCAGCAGCGGGACGACCTCCTCGAAGAAGTCCATGGTCACGCGCGCCATGTCGACGCTGTGGCGCAACGCGATGCGGCGGGCGAGGTCCTGGGGCACCAGTTCGAAGGCCTGCGCGGTGTGGCTGACGTTGCTGTGCGGGTCTTGCATCCACTCGGCGAAGTTGTTGATCGCCGTCTGCACCACCAGCGCCATGCTGGCCCGCTGCGATGCTTCAAGGTCGGCGAAGAACGGCAACCGATCGCCCATGACCGAGACCGCCTCGGTGGCCAGCCGGCCGGAGTACTGCTTCAGCCGCCGCAGTACCGACTCCGGCACCGTGTCGAGCAACTCCAGCGGCGATCGGGGCTGCTTGGCGAACGGACCGGCGAAGGGGTTGTCATTCACCCCTAAAACCTACGCGACTTTTCTGGAAGTTTCCGCCAAAGGCGGAGGCGTGGCGTTCTTAAGGACGCCTCAATGCGTTGGCCTGAGCGGCCGGTGGGGCGTTGAGCGTGAAACTACCTTCACGCTCGGCGCCCAACGTGAAACTACCTTCACGCTCGACGCGGGCCACGCCGTGCACAGGCGGGGGTCAGGCCACCCCGGGGTCGGACGTCTGCTCCGGGGCCGCCTGCACGTCGTCGATCTTGTACTGGCGGGCGGCCGCGACCGGCACCGAGGGGTCGATCTCGCCGTCGCGCGCCAGCGCCTCGAGCACCGCGACCACCTGCGACTCGGCGTCGGTGTTGAAGTACCGCCGCGCCGCCGGCCGGGTGTCGGAGAAGCCGAACCCGTCGGTGCCCAGGGTGACGAAGGTGCCCGGCACCCAGGGCCGGATCTGCTCGGGGACGGCCCGCATCCAGTCCGAGACGGCGACCACCGGACCGCTGATGTTCGACAGGGCCTGGGTGACGTACGGGACACCGGCCGGCCGGTCCGGGTGGCGCAGCCTCGCCCTGTCGACGGCCACGCCGTCGCGGTTCAGCTCGCCCCAGCTGGTCACCGACCACACGTCGGCGGCGACGTCCCACTCCGCGGCCAGCATCTCGGCCGCCTTCAGCGCCGAGGGCATCGCCACCCCCGATGCCAGGATCTGCGCCTTATTGGCCCGCTGTTCGGTGGCGACGTGGTAGCGGTAGAGGCCCCGCAAGACGCCCTCGGGATCGAAGTTCTCCGGCTCGGGCGGCTGCACGTACGGCTCGTTGTAGATGGTGATGTAGAAGAACACGTCCTCCGGGTTCTCCCCGAACATCCGCGCCAGCCCGCTTTCCACGATGTAAGCGATTTCGTAGGCGAAGGCCGGGTCGTAGGCGACCACCGCGGGGTTGGTACTGGCCAGCAGCAGCGAGTGGCCGTCGGCGTGTTGCAGCCCTTCGCCGGTCAGCGTGGTGCGCCCCGCGGTGGCTCCGAGCAAGAACCCGCGTGCCATTTGGTCTGCGGCGGCCCATAATCCGTCGCCGGTGCGCTGGAAGCCGAACATCGAATAGAAGATGTAGATCGGGATCATCGGCTCGTTGTGGGTGGCATACGACGTGCCCGCCGCGATGAACGACCCCACCGACCCGGCTTCGTTGATGCCCTCGTGCAGGATGTGCCCGGCTTCGCTTTCCTTGTAGGCCAGCATCAGCTCGGCGTCCACGGCGGTGTACAGCTGGCCGTTGCGGTTGTAGATCTTCAGCGACGGGAACCACGAGTCCATGCCGAAGGTGCGCGCCTCGTCGGGAATGATCGGCACGATCCGCGGCCCAACTTCTTTGTCCCGCAACACTTCTTTGAAGGTCCGCACCGTCGCCATGGTGGTGGCGACCTCCTGGGTACCCGATCCCTTCTTCAGCGCGGCGTAGGTCTCGCGCCCGGGCAGCCGCAACGCCTTGGCCTTCGTCCGCCGCTCGGGCAAGAACCCGCCGAGGGTGCGCCGGCGGTCGACCATGTAGCGGATCTCCTCGGCGTCCGAGCCGGGGTGGTAGTAGGGCGGCAGGTAGGGGTCCTCTTCGAGCTGCGCGTCGCTGATCGGAATCCGGATCGCGTCGCGGAAGTCCTTAAGGTCTTGCAGCGCAAGCTTTTTCATCTGGTGCGTGGCGTTGCGGCCCTGGAAATGCGCTCCCAGCGAATAGCCCTTGATGGTCTTGGCCAGGATCACCGTGGGCTGACCCTTGTGGTCGACGGCGGCGCGATAGGCGGCGTAGACCTTGCGATAGTCGTGGCCGCCGCGCTTGAGGTTCCAGATTTCGGAATCGCTCATGTTCTCCACGAGCGCCTTGGTGCGCGGGTCGCGGCCGAAGAAGTGGTCGCGCACGTAGGCGCCGTCGTTGGCCTTGTACGTCTGGTAGTCCCCGTCCGGAGTGGTGTTCATCAGGTTCACCAGCGCGCCGTCGCGGTCGGCGTGCAGCAGGGCGTCCCATTCGCGGCCCCAGACCACCTTGATGACGTTCCAGCCGGCGCCGCGGAAGAACGACTCCAGCTCCTGAATGATCTTGCCGTTGCCGCGCACCGGGCCGTCGAGGCGCTGCAGGTTGCAGTTCACGACGAACGTCAGGTTGTCCAGGCCCTCCAGCGCCGCGACGTGCGCCAGGCCGCGGCTTTCGGGCTCGTCCATCTCGCCGTCACCCAGAAAGCACCACACGTGCTGGTCGGAGGTGTCCTTGATGCCGCGGTCGTGCAGGTAATGGTTGAACCGCGCCTGGTAGATGGCGTTGAGCGGGCCCAGACCCATCGACACCGTCGGGAATTCCCAGAAGTCGGGCATCAGCCGCGGGTGCGGGTAGGAGGGCAGTCCGCCGCCGGCGTGGCTGTGCTCCTGCCGGAAGCCGTCCATCCGGTCGGCGGTGAGCCGGCCCTCCAGGAAGGCGCGCGCGTAGATGCCGGGGGAGGCGTGGCCCTGGATGAACACCTGGTCGCCGCCGCCGGGGTGCGATTTGCCGCGGAAGAAGTGGTTGAAGCCGACCTCGTAGAGCGCCGCGGACGAGGCGTAGGTCGAAATGTGGCCGCCCACACCGACTCCCGGGCGCTGGGCGCGGTGCACCATGATGGCGGCGTTCCACCGGATCCACGCCCGGTAACGCCGCTCGACGTCCTCGTCGCCGGGAAACCACGGCTCCAGCTCGGTCGGGATGGTGTTGACGTAGTCGGTGGAGGTCAGCGACGGGATGGCGACTCGCTGCTCGCCGGCCCGCTCCAGCAATCGCAGCATCAGGTAACGCGCCCGCGACGGGCCGGAGCGCTCCAGCAGTTCATCGAAGGACTCCAGCCACTCCGACGTCTCTTCGGGATCGATGTCGGGGAGGTAGGAGGCCACCCCCTCGCGGATCACCCGAACGCGGTCGGGTTCGGTTGCGCCGTTGGGGTTTGTGGCCAGATCGTGGCGCACGAACTCAGTTGTCAACGCACTACTCCTGTTGTTGGCGGAATGTGTGCCGTAACGGGTGGGTCGCACCCTGCCCACCATCGTGCCGCACCGGCGTTGCGCGCGGATAGCCGACGTCGGGTAGCCGGCTCGGCGTCAGCCGGCGAACACCAACTCGGCGGGTCTGGGGCAAGCGGCGGGGTCACCCGGTAACGTCTGGCTTGTGCTCATCCGGTGGCGTGCCGTCCCTCAGACGCAGGTGGGGGACTTCCCCCGGCGCGGGGCTTTGGCCCTCGGGTGTCTCGCGGTGGCGTTGATGGGCATCGTCGGATGCACCTCCGTCACCAACGGCACGGCAACGCCCGACACCAAGGTGGCTCCGGCCTATCGGCAGTCGGTGTCGGCGTCGGTGTCCGCGTCGTCGGCGACGTCGAGCGTCCGCGAATCCCAGCGGCAGCAATCGCTGACCACCAAGGCCGTCCGCACCGCCTGCGCCACGCTGATCACCACCAGCAAGAACGCGATCGACAAGACCAACGAATTCGTCAAGGCGTTCAACGCGGGCCGGGGCACCGGACCGACCGAGGGCCCGGCCATCGACGCCCTCAACGACAGCGCCACCACGGTGGGCAACAGCTTCAGCGACGCGATGTCGCAGCAGATCAAGGACGCGTTCAACGCCTACATCGACGCCGCCCGCGCCGTGGCCAACGCCATTGGGACGCACGCGGGGACGTCGGAATTCAACAAACGGGTCGATCAGCTCAACGACACGAAAAAGAACGCAGTAAAACTGTGCCTGGCAACCTGATGATGCGGAAGTATGGACCGAGTTCTGGCTGTGCGACGATAATCGCGAATCGCACAGCGTTCGGACGTTGAAGGAGGCTCCACGGTGGTCGCGGCGGATCACGCCCCGAGCTACGCTCGCAAACTGGGCATCCAACCCGACCATGTTGTCCAGGAGTGGGGCTGGGACGAAGACACCGACGACGAGATCCGCGCTGCGGTCGAGGAAGCCTGCGGCAGCGACCTACTCGACGAGGACACCGACGAGGTGGTCGACGTCGTACTGCTGTGGTGGCGAGACGGTGACGGCGACCTGGTGGACACCCTGATGGACGCGATCACTGCGCTGGCCGAAGACGGCGTGATCTGGGTGCTGACCCCGAAGACCGGCAAGCCGGGCCACGTTCTGCCCGCCGAAATCGCCGAGGCCGCACCCACCGCCGGTTTGATGCCGACCTCGTCGGTGAACCTGGGCGACTGGAGCGCCAGCCGGTTGGTACAGCCCAAATCCCGGGCCGGGAAGCGTTGATGCTGTCCGTCGGCACCCCCGCCCCGGATTTCACTTTGCGCGACCAGAACCAGCAGCGAGTCACGCTGAGCTCCTACCGGAACGCCAAGAACGTGCTGCTGGTGTTCTTCCCGCTGGCGTTCACCGGGATCTGCCAGGGCGAGCTGGATCAGTTGCGTGACCACCTGCCCGATTTCGAGAACGACGACAGCGCGACGCTGGCCATCTCGGTGGGACCGCCACCCACGCACCGGGTCTGGTCGCTGGACAGCGGCTTCACCTTTCCGGTGTTGTCGGACTTCTGGCCGCACGGCGCCGTCAGCCAGAGCTACGGCGTGTTCAACGAGGACGCCGGCTACTCCAACCGCGGGACGTTCGTGGTCGACCGGTCCGGGATCATCCGCTTCGCCGAGATGAAGCAGCCCGGCGAGTCGCGCGACCAGCGGCTCTGGACCGAAGCCCTGGCGGCTTTACGGGCCTGATTTTGGGGACTTGGCCGTCGGGCGGGTAGCCTGCCCGCAGCAACGGGCGCGTAGCTCAGTGGTAGAGCTCTGGTTTTACACACCAGCGGTCGGCGGTTCGATACCGTCCGCGCCCACTCGGTTTGGCCGGCGGGACGAGCGCGTCAGGCTTGTGCGGCGCGGACCTTGTTGACGAAGGCGGCTCCGAACGCCTTGGCCGAGTAGGGGTCCTGGCCGGTGATCAGCTCGCGATCCTCGACGACCTTGCTGCCCATCGGCAGGACCGTCTGTTCGACGTGGGCGCCGCGAGACTTCAACAGTTCGGTCGGGTCATCCTTCAGGCGTCCCCGGAAGCGCCGCGCCAACGGGACCGTGGACAACATCGTGTCGACGCCGGTCTTGAAGCAGGTCATCCGGTAACCCGCATAGGTCCAGCGCCCGTCGACGGTGGGCGCCGCGGCGAGCGCGGCGGGAGCGTGACAGATCAGGCCGGTGGGGCGTCGGGCGTCGTGGAAGTGACGGACCAGCGCGCCGAAGTCGTCGTTGAGCGAGTCGTCGGCAAAGGCGTCGCGGTGCAGCAGGTCGACCAGGGGCGCATGGCCGCCCGGCACGAACATGGCGTCAAACCCGTCCAGGCGCTGGACGTCGTGGCTGATCTCTTCGAGTTTGGCCGGCGTGGCCAGACCGAGTTCGAGCAGCTCCCGATAGCTGCTCAGGGCGGCGTCACGCCTTTTCCGGGAGCCGGCGAAGTACATCAGGCTGCACGAGGTGCCATCGATGGCCGGCGCCCGCGCGCCCGGGGTGGCGAACGCAAGCTCGAAGCCGGCCCGACGCATCGCGTCCGTCGGTTCGATCAGTTCACCGAGGTAGGTGCCGGTCAGCTCGCTGCGGCCGTTCCGTAGCGGAATCCGGTCGGCCGCGGACACCACCACCAGGACTCGGGGCGCCGTCGTCGTTGCCATGGGTCAGCGATACCCCCGGGCGGGTGGTGGCAATCGCCGGCCGCCTACTCGACGGACGGCCCCGCGAGCCAGGACCGGCCGCCCGCGAGCACGGCGGCGTGCACCGCTCGGGCGATCCGGGCGCCGAACGTCGATCGTGGTCCACCGAACTGCTCCGCCGTCCCGTCGCTGGGGCAGTGCACGACGACCGCGTCCGAGGCGGTTCCGGTGGCGCGTATCCCGGCCTCGTGGAGCGCCTGCACCTTGGCCTCCGTGGCGGTGGCGACGGCGTTGACCAGCGCCGCCTCGGACAGCCGCACCGGCACCGCGACCACGATGTTGATCGTGCCCACCCGGTACGGCGCCTCGCGGCGGAAGTGGTGGTCGGGCGCCGCGGCCCAGGCGGGGCTGGAGAGCCCGACGGTCGCTGTCGCATGCACGCCGCCGTCCGCGGCGAGGTGGTGGCGGGTCACGTCGACCGCGGTGAGCAACCCGCACCCGGCGCCGTCCAGCCGGAGCGCGGCGCCGATCTCGGTCAGGTGGCGGTCCGGGTCGGTCCGGTCGTAATCCAATGGGACCGTGGCGTTGACGAGCCAATCCCGAGAGCCGATCCCGCCGCCGAGCGGGCCCGACGAGACGCACATTCGCGGCTCGGCGAATCGCCAGACCAGGACCGGGATCGACCGCCTCTGCTCCACCCGTGCGGCGAGCCTGGGATCCATGGCTACATCCTCGCGTGCCACGGCGCGCCCGGTTCGCCGGGGGGAAGGCCCCGCGCGTCGCCGGTATCACCGTCAGCGGCACTATGAACGCGTGAAACCGTTCCGCATCGACGTTTCCGACGAGGTCCTCGACGACTTGCGAGCGCGGCTGGCCCGCACGCGGTGGCCCGAGGCCGAATGCGTGGACGACTGGAGCCAGGGCGTGCCGCTGGCGTATGCCCGCGAGCTGGCCGACTACTGGGCCAACGACTACGACTGGCGATCGCGGGAGGCGGCCCTCAACCGCTTCGATCAGTTCACCACCGAAATCGACGGGCTGGACATCCATTTCGTCCACCAGCGCTCGCCGCACGCCGACGCGTTCCCGCTGGTGATCACCCACGGCTGGCCGGGCTCAATTGTGGAGTTCCACAAGGTGATCGAGCCGTTGACCCATCCCGCCTCCGGCCGCGCCGAGGACGCCTTCCACGTCGTGTGTCCGTCGCTGCCCGGCTACGGGTTCTCCGGTAAGCCCACCGACACCGGCTGGGGTGTGGAAAGGATCGCGCAGGCGTGGGAAACGCTGATGCTGCGCCTGGGCTACGACCGCTACGGCGCGCAGGGCGGTGACTGGGGTGCCGCGGTCACGACGCAGATCGGCCGCAATGTGGGCCACTGCGTGGGCATCCACCTGAACATGCCGGTCGGCCGGCCCACCAAGGAGGCGCTGACCAACCCGACCGAGGAGGAGCAGCGAGCGTTGGCCGGGTTGGCCAACCACCGCAAGTGGGGCACCGGCTATTCCAAGCAGCAGTCCACCCGGCCGCAGACCCTGGGCTACGGCCTGGCCGATTCGCCCGTGGGGCAGCTGGCCTGGATCGTCGAAAAGTTCTGGGACTGGGCCGATTGCGACGGGCACCCCGAGAACGCGCTCAGCCGCGACGAGCTGCTCGACAACGTGATGGTCTATTGGGTGACCAACACCGCCGCGTCCTCGGCCCGCCTGTACTGGGAGAGCTTCGCGGTGTGGGGTGGCGGCGATCGCGTCGAATTGCCCACGGGCGTAGCGGCTTTCCCGGGGGAGCTGCTGAAGGCGCCGCGCAGCTGGTGCGAGCCGGTCTACAACATCACCCACTGGACGGACATGCCGCGCGGCGGGCATTTCGCGGCGTTCGAACAACCGGAGCTATTTGTCGAGGACCTGCGCGCGTTCTTCGCAACGGTGCGCTGAGCCGCTCAGCCGGGCGGGGCGAAGAACTCCAGCGCGATGCCGTCTGGGTCGCGAAAACTCAACCCCGAGCCGTAGGGCGCATCCACGATGCCGCCGTGCTCGATGGCCAGCTCGCCCAACCGGGTGACCCAATCTTCCAGCTCGGCGCGGCTGGCGCAGCCGAAGCCGACGTGGTCGAGCCCGACGCGGTGTTCGCTGAACTTCTCGTTGGGCGCAGCGCGGTCGTGCTGGTGAATGCCGAATATGGTGCCGCCGTCAAGTATCCACACCTGGTGGTGAAAGCCGGCATCCGTGTGCTCGTCCAGGATCGGGTCGGCGCCGAGCAGCCTGCGATACCACGGGCCGCTGATCGCGATGTCGCGCACCGTGACCGCGACGTGGTTGAGCGCGGGAAAGGTCATGCGTTGCACGATAGTCCGCCGTGCGGGGCTTGCCGGCCATCGGACCGCTGGCCGAGTACCCGCCGTCGACGGCCAGCGCGGCACCGGAGACGAACGATGCCTCATCGCCCCACATCCGCTCGGGCACTTGTTGCCTCAACGGCCGCATGGATTCCAGTGTGAGACGCTGCTGGGGTGGTTGTGACCCGGACCCGGATCGCGGGCGTGATGATCGGCTACCTGGCCGACCGCGCGCTGGGCGACCCGCGACGGGGTCATCCGGTCGCGCTGTTCGGCCAAGCCGCCGCCGCGCTGGAACGTATGACCTACCGCGACAGCCGGCTTGCCGGCGCGGTCCATGTCGGGGCGCTGATTTCGGCGGTGGGCCTGCTCGGGCTGGCGGTGCGACGCGGCGCCGGGCGTCGCCGCCGGGGGTGGTCGATCGCGGCGACGGCCGCGGCCACCTGGGTGGCGCTCGGGGGAACCTCGCTGGTGCGCACCGGCCTGGAGATGTCGCAGCTGCTGGAACGCGGCGACGTCGAGGCCGCCCGCGGGCTGCTGCCGTCGCTATGTGGGCGTGATCCGGCGTCGCTGGACGCCGCGGGCCTGACGCGCGCGTCGCTGGAATCGATCGCCGAGAACACCTCCGACGCCCAGGTGGCGCCGCTGCTGTGGGCGGCGGCCGGCGGCGTGCCCGCGGTGCTGGTGTATCGCGGCATCAACACCCTGGACTCGATGATCGGATATCGCTCGCCGCGCTATCTCCGATTCGGTTGGGCGGCAGCGAGATTGGATGATGTCGCCAACTACGTCGGCGCGCGGGCGACCGCGTCGCTGACGGTGCTGTTGGCGCCGCTGGTGGGTGGATCACCGTCCGGTGCGGCGCGGGCCTGGCGCCGCGACGCCGGCCGTCATCCCAGCCCCAATGCCGGTGTCGTCGAGGCGGCCTTCGCCGGGGCGCTGGGCGTGCGCCTGGGCGGTCCCACCCAATACCGCCACGAGCTGCAGATCCGGCCCACACTCGGCGACGGCCGGGAACCGACGGTGACCGACCTGCGGCGCGCGGTGATGCTGTCGTCGCTGGTGCAGGCGGGCGCCGCGGTCCTCGCCGAGCTTGCACTTTCCCTGGCGGGCTACCGCCGCCGGCCGTAGCGGTCGGCCAGTTTGGCCTCCACCGTTTGCGGCGCTTGCGACGCGGGCGCCGTCTCGGCGGCGGGGGCGGCCCGCTGTTGCTTCTCCTGGCGGCGGGCCCGGATCTCCGAGTAGGCGAAGTAGCCCAACCCGATCGGGGCCAGGATGCCGAACGCGATCCACTGGATGCCGTAGGACAGGAACGGGCCGGCGTCCAGCGCAGGCACGCCGACCAACCCGAGCCCGCCGGGCTGCCCGTCGACCAACTGCAGGTAGGACCCGGCCAGCGGGACCCTGGTGAGCACCGCGACCTGTGCGGTGTCGATCGAATAGACCTGCTGCACACCGTCTCCCACGAACGGGTCCTTGTTCACCGCGGCGGGCTCGGAGTTGCGCAGCCGCGCCGTGATGGTCACCGTCTGCGTCGGGGGCGGGGGGATGGGCGGGACGTGCGACCCCTCCAGCGGGCGCACGTAGCCGCGATTGACCAGCACCGTGGGCCCGCCGTCGACGACGAACGGCGCCAGCACCTCGAACGCCGGTTTCGAGTCGATCACCCGCAGGCGGGCCAGCACCTGCACGTCGGGCAGGTAGTGCCCGGTGGCGGTGACCTGGCGCCATTGCGCGCCGGGGGCCGACGAATCCTGCTGCGGCAGTAGGGTTTTCAATGGGACGGGCGCGGTGTTCAGCGAGGATTCGATCTGATGGTTCTCCTGCGAGGTCCTGCTGTGCTTACCCAACTGCCAGGGCGCGAGCACCGTGAAGCACAGGTACGCGAAGGCGACGACCACCACCGCCAGCGCTATCCAGCCCGGACGCAGCAGAAAGGCGAACCGGCGCATCAAGGCGATCCGTTCTGCGCGAGCCGTTCATCGACCCAGTCATGCAGGCCCGGCAGCGCGGCCTCGATGACGGTGTAGACGCGTTCGAAGTCTTGTGCGTCGCCGTAGTAGGGATCGTCGACGTCGGGGGTGTGGGCGCCGGTGCGCGGATCGAAGGACCGCAGCATCCGGACGCGGTCGTCGTCGACGCCGAGGTGCCGCAGCATTCGGGCGTGGTTGCGGTCCAGGGCGACCACCAGATCGGCACCCAGGTGCTCGGCGTCGACCTGCGCGGCGCGGTGCTCGCATGCATAGCCGTGGGCGCGCAGCACGTCGGCGGCGCGCTAGTCGGCGCACTCGCCGACGTGCCAGTTGCCGGTGCCGGCGCTGCTCACCCGCACCGCGTCGGCCAGGCCGCGGCGGCGCAGCTGGTCGGCGAACATCTTCTCGGCCATCACCGAACGGCAGATGTTGCCGGTGCACACGAACGTCACGTGCAGGCGTTCACGCTCAGACACCCAGCGCCCTCCGTAGTTCGTCGATGGTCGAGGCGTGCGTCACGCCGACCGTGGGTGACGCGTCCGCGAAGTCGGCCTTGCCGTAACCCCAGCCGACCACCACGGTGTCGATGCCGTGCGCGGCCGCGCCGTGCACGTCGTGGCTGCGGTCACCGACCATCAGCACCCGTTCGGGCAGCGGCTCGAGCTGCGACAGGGCGTGCGCCAGCACCTCGACCTTGGCCTTGCGCGCCCCGTCGGGACTCGCGCCGGCGATCACCTCGAAGTGCTGGTCGAGCCCGAAGTGGGCGAGGATGCGCCGCGCCGTCGTTTCCAGCTTGGAGGTGGCCACGGCCAGCCGGACACCGGCGGCACGCAGATCGGCCAGCAGCGCCTCGATCCCGTCGAAGAGCGCGTTCATCGCCCAGCCGCGGGAGCCGTACTCGGCGCGAAAGGCCGCGATCGCCTCCTCGGTGTGGTCGCCGAGTTCCATGGCCCGGAAGGTGTCGTCCATCGGCGGGCCGACGATCTGGGCAACGAGGTCGCCGGGCGGCACGGGCGCGCCGATGTGGTCGAGCGCATGCAGGAAGCTGGTGACGATCCCCTCCGCGGAATCGGTCAGGGTGCCGTCGAGATCGAAGATCACCAGCTGCGCCCCCGGGGCCTGGGGATCGGCGGACGTTGTGCCTGTCACCTCACCATTGTCCTCGATGGGTGCGACCGGTCGTGACGGTGATGCCGGTGTACGTCCGGCCGACCCGCGCGGCGCACTAGTGTTTCACGGATGGCGAGTCTGAACCTGAGCCCGCCTGCGGCGCGCTACCACGGCGATCAGGCCGTCGCGCCCGGGATGCTCGATTTCGCCGTCAACGTCCGGCACGGCCAACCGCCGCAGTGGCTGCTGCGCCGGCTGGCCGAGCGGCTGCCCGACCTGGCGCGCTATCCGAGCCCCGAGGACGCGCACCGGGCGCAGGACGCCGCGGCCCAGCGACACGGCCGGACCCGCGACGAGGTGTTGCCGCTTGCCGGGGCGGCCGAGGCGTTCGCCCTGCTGGGCAACCTGCGCCCGCGGCGGGCGGCGATCATCGCCCCGGCGTTCACCGAGCCGGCGGTCGCGCTGACCGCGGCCGGGGTGCCGGTGCACCACGTGGTGCTGGAGCCGCCGTTCGGCCTGGCGGGCGCGATCGTTCCCGACGACGCCGACCTCGTCGTGGTGGGGAATCCGACCAACCCCACCTCGGTGCTGCACACCCGCGAGCAACTGCTGGCGTTGCGCCGGCCCGGGCGGATCCTGGTGGTCGACGAGGCGTTCGCCGACTCGATTCCCGGCGAGCCGGAATCGCTGGCCGGCGACGCGCTGCCCGACGTGCTGGTGCTGCGCAGCCTGACCAAGACCTGGGCGCTGGCCGGGCTGCGGGTGGGCTACGCGCTGGGTTCCCCGGACGTGCTGGCGCGGTTGACCGCCCAGCGGGCGCACTGGCCGGTGGGGACGTTGCAGCTGACGGCCATCGCGGCGTGCTGCGATCCGCAGGCGGTCGCCGACGCGGCGGCCGGGGCGGCCGGACTGGGGCAGCTGCGCGCCGAGATGGTGGCCGGGCTGGCCTCGGTGGGCGCCGACGTGGTCGACGGCCGGGCCCCGTTCGTGCTGTTCCGCACGCCGGAGGCCGTTCATTTACGAAAACGACTGCATGACAGGGGGATTGCCATCCGTCGCTGTGACACGTTCGTCGGCCTGGACGAGCGGTACCTGCGCGCCGCGGTGCGCCGCGAGTGGCCGTTGCTGGTGCGGGCGATCGCGGAGGCCGACCGGTGAGCATCAAGCTGGCCGACGTCATCGCGGTGCTCGACGAGGCCTACCCGCCGCGGCTCGCCGAGTCCTGGGATTCGGTGGGGCTGGTCTGCGGGGACCCTGACGACGAGCTGCGGTCGGTGACCGTCGCGGTCGACGCCACGCCGGAGGTGGTCGACGAAGTTCCCGATGCCGGCCTGCTGCTGGCCCATCACCCGTTGCTGTTGCGCGGCGTGGACACCGTGGCGGCCAGCACCCCCAAGGGCGCGCTGGTGCACCGGTTGATCCGGACCGGACGCTCGCTGTTCACCGCACACACCAACGCCGACTCCGCCTGCCCGGGGGTGTCCGACGCGCTGGCCGCGGTCCTGGGCCTGCACGTCGAGGCCGTGCTCGAGCCGGCGACGGACGCACCCGACCTGGACAAGTGGGTGGTCTACGTGCCCGCCGAGAACGCCGACGCGGTGCGGGCGGCGGTGTTCGCGGCCGGCGCCGGACATATCGGTGACTATTCGCACTGCAGCTGGAGCGTCAGCGGCATCGGGCAGTTCCTGCCGCACGAAGGCGCCTCACCGGCGGTGGGCAGCGTGGGCAACGTCGAGCGGGTGGCCGAAGACCGGTTCGAGGTGGTCGCGCCCGCCCGTTCCCGGGCCGCGGTGCTGGCGGCGATGCGCGCCGCCCATCCCTACGAGGAACCCGCCTTCGACATCTTCGCCCTGGTACCCCCGCCCGGCGACACCGGGCTGGGCCGCGTCGCGACCCTGGCGCGTCCGGAACCGTTGCGCGACTTCGTCTCTCGCGTCAGCGCGGCGCTGCCGCGCACCTCGTGGGGGGTGCGGGCGGCGGGGGACCCCGCCATGCCGGTGTCGCGGGTCGCCGTCTGCGGCGGCGCCGGGGATTCGTTGCTGGCCGCCGCGGCCGGTGCGGGCGTGCAGGCTTTCGTGACGGCCGATCTGCGGCACCACCCGGCCGACGAGCACCGACGGGCCTCCGAGGTGGCCTTGATCGATGTGGCACATTGGGCAAGTGAATTCCCCTGGTGTGAACAGGCCGCCGGCCTGCTGCGGTCGCGTTTCGGTGCGGAGCTTCCCGTGCGGGTGAGCTCGATTCGCACCGACCCTTGGAACGTCGAGCATCAGGATGAGAGTTCATGAAAGCCGAAGTGGCGCAGCAGCGTTCCCTACTCGAGTTGTCGAAACTCGATGCCGAGCTGTCCCGCATCGCACACCGGGCCACGCATCTGCCGGAGCAACAGGCCTGCGAGCGGTTGCAGGCCGAGTACGAGGCCGCCGGTGACCGGCTGGGCGCCGTGCGCATCGCCGTGGAGGACATCGACGCCCACGTGTCGCGGCTCGAGGCGGAGATCGACGCGGTGCGCCAGCGCGAAGACCGCGACCGCTCGCTGCTGCAGTCGGGAACGATCGACGCCAAACAACTGTCGGACCTCCAGCACGAGCTGGAGACCCTGCAGCGTCGTCAAACCAGCCTGGAGGACTCGCTGCTGGAGGTGATGGAACGTCGCGAGGAGCTGCAATCCCAGCTCGACGGTGAGCAGCAGACGCTGGCGTCACTGGAGGCCGAAATGGCGAGCGCGCGTGAGGCTCTCGATGCCGCGGTCGCCGAGCTCAGCGAGGCCCGTGAGCTTCAGTCGTCGCGGCGTGACTCGCTGAGCGCCGCACTGGATCCGGCGCTGTCCGCCCTGTACGAACGCCAGCGTGCCGGGGGAGGCCCGGGCGCCGGGCAGCTGCTGGGTCGTCGGTGCGGGGCCTGCCGGCTCGAGATCGACCGCGGCGAGCTGTCCCGCATCTCGGCCGCCGCCGAGGACGAGGTGGTGCGCTGCCCGGAATGCGGCGCGATCCTGCTGCGGGTCAAGGGTTTTGATCAGTGAAGGTCGTGATCGAGGCCGACGGTGGATCGCGGGGCAACCCCGGACCGGCCGGATACGGCGCGGTGGTGTGGAACCAGGACCGCACGACCGTGCTCGCCGAGGCCAAGCAGGCCATCGGCCGAGCGACCAACAACGTCGCCGAATACCGGGGTCTGATAGCCGGTTTGGACGACGCCCTGAATTTGGGCGCCACCGAGGCCGCGGTGTACCTGGATTCCAAACTGCTGGTGGAACAGATGTCCGGGCGGTGGAAGGTCAAGCACCCCGACCTGATCGAGCTGCACAACCAGGCCCGAAGCCGCGCGGCGCGGTTCGCGCGGATCAGCTACGCGTGGATCCCCCGGGAGCGCAACACGCACGCCGATCGGTTGGCCAACGAGGCGATGGACGCCGCGGCCGAGGCTGTGACGGAAACGCCCGAACCGGCGCCAAAGCCTGAGCCGGCGCCGAAACCCGAACCGGTCGAGCCCGCGGCGACGCCGTCCCCGTCCGCGCCGGGCTGGACCGGCGCGCGTGGCACCCCGACCCGGCTGCTGTTGCTGCGGCATGGCCAGACCGAGCTGTCGGTGCACCGCCGCTATTCGGGGCGCGGTAACCCGGCGCTGACCGAGCTGGGGCGCCGGCAGGCCGACGCGGCGGGGCGTTATCTGGCGCAGCGCGGCGGCATTTCGGCGGTCTTCGCCTCGCCGCTGCAACGGGCCTATGACACCGCGGCGGCCGCCGCCAAGGCGCTGGGGCTGGACGTCACCGTCGACGACGACTTGATCGAGACCGACTTCGGCGCCTGGGAGGGGCTGACGTTCGCCGAGGCGGCCGAGCGCGACCCCGAACTGCACGGCCGCTGGCTGCGCGACACCAGCACCGCCCCGCCGGGCGGGGAGAGCTTCGACGCGGTGGCCGATCGGGTGTCGACGGCCCGTGACCGGATCGTCGCCGCCCAGCAGGGTACGACGGTGCTGGTGGTCTCGCACGTGACCCCCATCAAGATGTTGCTGCGCGAGGCACTGGACGCCGGGCCCGGCATCCTGTACCGGTTGCACCTCGACCTCGCGTCGTTGAGCATTGCCGAATTCTATTCCGACGGAGCGTCTTCGGTGCGCCTGGTGAACCAGACCGCGTATCTGTAAGCGTCACGCCGGCGGTGTCTCGCCGCGGTAGTCGCCGAAGGACCACAGGTTGCCTTCCGGATCGCGCACCGTGAATTCGCGTGCGCCGTAATCCGTTTCGCCCAGCGGCCGCACGACGTCGGCCTTGCGCTGCAGGACGCGCTCGTAGAGCGTCTGGGGATCGGCGGTGACGATGTAACCGCCGGCGGTGCCCGGTTCGCGGCACCACTGCGCCCCGGGCTTGTGGCTGCCGAGCATGATCCCGCCGCAACCCTGCGGCCAGTTCAGTTGGGCGTGATCGACGGTTTCACCCTGGCCGTAGCGCGCCGCGAGGACGAAGCCGAATGTGTCGACGTAGTAGTCGATCAGCTTGGGCGCGTTATGGGCTTGCAGTGTCAACCAGACGGTCGGATTCGAAGTGGTCATCCTCGAACTGTGCGGTGCAGGAGTGGCCGCCGTCTTGAATGTTTCGGAACTCCTCGGCCAGCCACTGTCGCGGCGGCACACCGGCGAACCGGACGAACTCGCGGGTCATGTGCGCCTGGTCGCTGTACCCCGTGGCGGTCGCGACTCGTGCGAGGTCGACGCGTCCGTAGCGGCGTGCCGACTCGGCGATCCGCGCCGTCGCATGCTGGAACCGCATGAGCATCGCCACGGTCTTCGGCGAGTGCCCGACCTCCTGGCGAAACAGCGTCGTGAGGTGTCGCGGCGTGACGCCGACCGCGTCGGCCAGGCCGGTGACCGGGGCCCGGCCCCGGCTGCGCTGCAGCAGATGCCAGGCTTGTGCGACCTCGGGCCGCACCGTCGCGGCGTCCCGGCATTGCCGTGCGTCGATGAGGTAGCCGGCCACCAGCGCGAACGCGTCCGGCCAGCCGTGCGCTTCGGTCACCCGATGGTGCAGTTCGACGGCGCCGCGATCCAGCACGGCGGTCGCGTCGTATTCGGCGAGGAGAAGCTCGGCGCTCGGCACGCCGAACAGCGCACGCGCCGCGAGCGGATGCACGGCCAGCTGCACGCCGGCCTGCCCGCGCCGTTGCCGCACGTGACTGGCCCGCAAGTGCAGGCCGCCGAGCAGCAACGGGTTGGGGCGGGCCACCGCGAGGGCGCCGGCGGTGTCACCGGCCTCCACCCCGTCGTCCAGGCTGACGATGAAGGTCAACGTCGCCGACGGCATGCCACGGTGCACGCCGTCGGGAACGTCGAGGCCCCGGTAGCCGACCATCGAGACGACACCGGGCGCGCTGCGCGGCGGCGCGACGGCGTATTCCCAAGCCCGGTCCACCACGCCACGCTAACGCCGCGCCCGGGTGAACGCGACGGTCGGGCCGTTTGCGCGGGTGCCGTTCAGCTGTGCAGGTGGAGGCGCTCGCCGTGCGGGCCGAAGATGACGATGGCCTCCACCGGGCCGTCCACCACGCCGAACCAGTGCGGCGTCCATGTCGAGAACTCGACGGCCTGGCCGGGGTCGATGGTGAAGTCGCGCTCGCCCAAAATGAGCCGCATCCGCCCGGAGAGCACATACATCCAGTCCTGGCCCTCGTGCACCGGCAGCTCGGCGGGCGGGGTGCGGCGCCGCGCGCTGACCCGGACCTTGAACGCGTGCAGGCCGCCGGCGGGGCCCTGCCGGGTCAGCGGCCAATAGGTGACGCCGTGGTGGGTGCGCGCGGCGCCGCGCACCCGCGGGTCGGGAGCCGGCGGCGCCTGCAACAGTTCGTCGGTGCTGACCGACAGGGCCCGGGCCAGCCGGGGCAGGTGATCCAAAGCCAGCCGACGTTTCCCGGATTCGAGGCGGCTCAGCGTCGAGACGTCGATCCCGGCCCGCTCGCCGACCTCCTGCAGCGTCAGGCCGCGTTGCGCGCGCAGTTCCCGGAGCCGCTGGCGCACCAGGAGGTCGATGTCGGGGGTGGTTTTTGCCTGCATGGCAATTCAGCTTGGCAAATGAGGCACGGGGTAGGCAAGCTCGCGGTATGGAGAATTCGTGCAAACCTGATGATGCTGTGCAGTTTTGGGAGGAGCGCTACCGCTCGGCGGAGCGGGTGTGGAGCGGACGGGTCAATCCCCGCCTGGCCGAGGTGACCGCCGACCTGCCGGTGGGCCGGGCGCTCGACCTGGGCTGCGGGGAGGGGGCCGACGCCCTGTGGCTGGCCGAGCGCGGCTGGCAGGTGGTGGCCGTGGACGTCTCGGCCACCGCGCTGCGCCGGGCGAAAGAGGCCGCGTCGGCACGGAATCTGCTCGCGCGCATCGACTTTCAGCGTCATGATCTCAATGAGAGCTTCCCGGACGGGACCTTCGATCTGGTGTCCGCGCAATATCTGCACTCGCCGGCCCGGCTGGAACGCGACGGGGTGTTGCAGCGGGCGGCCGAGCGGGTGAATCGCGGTGGCGTGCTGTTGATCGTCGACCACGGTGCGCCCCCGCCATGGGCGGAGCATCACGATCACCACTTCCCCGGGATCGAGGAGGTCCTCGGGTCGCTGGATCTCGACGCGCCGCGCTGGACGCGGCTGCGGACCGAGGCCGTCGAGCGCGAAATGGTCGGCCCGAACGGGGAACTCGGAACGATGGCCGACAACGTGATGGTCCTGCGACGAACCGGGTAGGCCTGTTACGCCGCGTCGTGAAAGATCAGTCCCATCGCATAGCGCTCACCGGAGCGAACCACCGAGACCCCGTGGCGCACCGGCGCCGCGGACCAACCCCGCGCCGAGGGCACCGGCCGTTCCCGGGTGGTGAAGACATACCCGTGCCCCTGCGGCAATTGTGTTGCCATGCCACGGGATTGGGCCCGCAGCCGTTGCTCGACGAGCAGGAATTCGCCGCCGGTGTAGTCGGTGTCCGGGTTGCTCAGGTTGATGACGACCTGGAGCGGAAAAACCAAGTCACCATACAGGTCTCGATGCAGCGCATTCCAGTCACCCGCACCGTATTTCAGCATCAGGGCGGTGGACCTGCGCTGGCCGGCGGCGTGGCAGGCCGCCAGCCAATCGTCGAGGCTGTCCGGCCACGGCGCGTCCCGGCCGAGCTTGGCCCACCACTCGCGCGCGATCGGCAGCAGCCGGGGGTAGAGGGCCTGCTTGAGCGCCTCGATGGGTTCGGGGTAGGGCGCATGAAAATAGCGGTACTGCCCGGCGCCATAGCGTTTGGGCGCCATGTCGATGGTCGACCGGAACAGGCCGTCGTCGGCGTAAAGCGCGCGCAGGCGGGCCGCTTCGGTGGGCGTGATCAGCCGCGGCAGCAGCGCCCCGCCGTACTCGTCGACCTCCGCAGCGATCCCAAGCCAATCGCCGGAGTCCACGCGCTTGTTCCATCGGCCCATCAGGTCCACGATAGAGCCGCGCGAGCCGTGGTTGCTGGCCCCGGCATGGGTGCAGGTAGTACCGTGGTTCGTCGCGGACGAGTTGGCCGGGCGGCCGCGGACCGTCGCAAGGCGGTTCGAGGAAAGTCCGGACTTCACAGAGCAGGGTGATTGCTAACGGCAATCCGAGGTGACTCGCGGGAAAGTGCCACAGAAAACAGACCGCCACCCACGGGTGGTAAGGGTGAAACGGTGCGGTAAGAGCGCACCAGCATCCCGGGTGACCGGGGTGGCTCGGCAAACCCCACCCGAAGCAAGGCCAAGAAGGCCGCACCTAAGGTGTGGCCGCGCAGGCGTTCGAGGGCTGCTCGCCCGAGCCTGCGGGTAGGCCGCTCGAGGCACCCGGTGACGGTGTGTCCAGATGGATGGTCGCCGCCGCGCCGCCGTTGCCTATGCGCGGCCGCGCGGAACAGAATCCGGCTTACAGGCCAACTCGTCCGCCCGCCCATTGGTGACCAGACGTAAAAGCACCCATTTTGGCGTCAAAATGGGTGCTTTTACGTCTGCTCGGCAGCTAATGCCCCGCTTTGCGCACCGCTTTGGCGAGTTTGCGCAGCGTGTCGTCGAGCTTGTCGCGGCACCGATCGGCCAGGTCGGCCTCCCGCTGGTACAACAGCCCGTAGGTGAAGGTGTCCTCGCCGGCGGCGTGCGCGGCTTCGGCTTCCTGACGCAGGTGCTCGCGGCTGACGACGCTGTCTTGATGATCGCCCAGCAGCGACTGGACCGCCTTGGCCTGTTCGGACACCCCGGCCGCGCCGGTCGCCGAGGCGGTGTAGCGAAGTCGCTTGGCGCGCTTGCGGATCCGATGTATCGCCTCGTCGCGTTGGTGTTGGTCGTCCGGGTGCTCGCGGTCCACCTCGGCGGCGGCCTTCTGGGCCTTGCGGACCTTCTTGTAGGCGGCGTCGATGGTCACCGGCGCCGGTGCCTCGGCGGTGGCCGCGCCGGGGATCTCGGCCGCTATCAGGTCGAGGGAGTCGAGCAGGCGGAAGTATCGCTGCGAGCGCATCGCGATCAGGGACCGGCGCAGCCCGGTCTGGTAGCGCCGCTGCGCACCCCCGACCAGACGTTCGCGCACCGGCCCGCGCACCAATTCCGGTGCGAGCGAGTCCAAGTCGCGTTCGTATCGCTCGGCGAGCACCTCGGCGTCGCGCGCCACCCCCAGGATCCCGGCGAGCTCACGCAACTCGTCGAGCACCCAGCCGTCGTCGGGCAGCCCGAATGACTCCTGGTAGTCCCGCAGCAGGCTGCGCAACTTGCGGGTCGTCACCCGCATCTGGTGGATGGAGTCGTAGGCGTCGGCGCGCACCGCGCGGTCCCACACCAGGAGCTCGCGCACCTGCTCGGCGATCGCGCGCTGCAGCGGATCTTCCGGCGGCGCAGCGCCGTCGGCCGCCGGCGTGGTGCCCAGCACCCGCGCCAGCTTGGAGCCGTGACCCGCCGGTGCGGCGCCGGCGTCCAGCAGCCGATTGCTCAACCGGTTCAACAACTCGACGCCGGCCGTGCCGCTGGACAGCCCGCCGGCCTCCAGCAGCTCCAGCTCCCACTCGCGCCATTCCTGCTCGGTCGGTGCGTCGGCGTCGTCGGAGTCCCGCGTCGACCACGCGACGACATGGTCGTTGCTGAACTCGGCCAGCGCGGTGCCCGCGGCGTCGTACAGCACCTGGCTCTCCCGGCGGGTGGTGATGCGCGCGACGGGCTGCAGCGGCCGGTCGCGGACGATCGCCAACACCACGTCGGTCAGCTCGTCGGGCACACTGTCGTTTGCGCCGGAGGCGTCCAGCGGTGTGCGTACCTCGGTGCGGGCGTCGGGCCCGGAAGGCAGCTTCAGGTGCCATCCGGCATCGGTGCCGCCGGTGCGGCGGCGCAGCGTTATCTTGTTGCGCGCCAAGTCGTGTAGGGGCGTGTCGAAGTACGTCGCATCGAGGGTTTGCATCGGCGACTTCTCGACGTGCGCCACCGCGGCGATCCCTTCGAACGAGGGCGACACGGTGGACTCGACCACGTCGAACTTGCGCTCGACCTCGAGATGACGCGAGGTCTGCGGCGCTTTTGCAGGCATCTTCGGCTCCACTGAAGGCGGGGCGGGCGCGTAGGGCACCCATAGCCTGCCATACCGAAAAGACGAGGCCGCCGCGGATCGGCCGGCGGCGGCCGCGGCTTACGGCGGCGGCGGAGGAGGGGCCGTCGTGTCGTCTTCGGGCAGCGGCGCATACACCGCCGGCGGCGGGACATAGCGTTGAATGTTGTCGGCGATGTTGGTGCACCCGCTCACCGAAATGCGCCGGCCCGCGCCCACGCACACCGTCGCCTGCACCCGATCGGCGGAATGGGCCGGACTAACAATGGCGGGAATCCCGGCCAAGCCCGAGAACGCCAGCAACGCGGCAAACCAGCGGCGCCGATTCATCTCCGGTCTCCTTCCAGCCACCCTGGAAGCATTGTGCCGTCGTAGCGCTGCGGGCGGGCCGAGATCGAGGAATGAATCCGCATTTCCATGCGGCCCGAATTCGCGCATGCGCGGCGAGAAAACCCCTTATGGTTTGCGGTACGAACGGCCGCGCCTGCGGACGCGAAGACGAAGGAGCGTTTCCATGGTGTCTTTTGTTCGCCCGGCGGCCCGGGTCGCGTCCGGCGCAATAGCGGCCGGCGCGGTGAGCGTGGCGATGCTTTTCGCGACGGCCGGTTCGGCCGCCGCGGATTGGCCGGCGGACGATCCCGAACCGGCGCCCTCGTCGCAACCGGATTGCACGGCGGCCGACCTTGCCCAGGTGTCGTCGGGCGTCGCCGCGGCGACGTCGGCGTATCTGTTCGCCCACCCGGACGTCAACGCGTACTTCACCAGTTTGAAGGGGCAGCCGCGCGACGACATGCGGGCGCAGCTGAAGCAGTACATGGACGCCAACCCGCAGACCCACGCCGACCTCGAGGGCATCCGCCAGCCGCTGACCGACTTTCAGAATCGGTGCCGCTGACCGAGCGCCGTCAGCCCGCCGGCGGTGGTGCCGGCGGCTGCAGGTGCATCGCCAGGTCGCCGCACTCGAGGATCGTCTGGATCTCGGTGTCGCGGAATGGCCGCCCGTCCGGGCCGAGCAGGTCGTGAAACCACTCCTGCGGCATCGCCGGGTCCGGGTTCGGCTGGTCCCAGGAATCCCAGGGGAAGTAGGTCTGCGTCTTGCCGGCGACCAGTCCCCAGTTGAACGCGCCGACGCCTGCGCGCTTGGCGATGGGCAGGATGTCTTGGACCGTGCTGCCCAACGGCCGGGCCATGTACTCGGTGCACAGGATGGGCCGGCCCTGCGGTACGAGTTCGGCGATGCGGCTCTCGAACTCCGCCGGCGCGGCGTAGGAGTGAAAGGTGATGACGTCGGAGTTGTCGAGCTGGATGCCGCTGATGACGCTGCGGCGACCCGGGTCGGCCCACTCGCCGTGCCAGACGCCGCTGGTCAACGGCTGGCAGGGATCGACCAGCCGCGCCCACTCGAACACCTGCGGAAGTAGCCGGGCGACCAGATCCACCTTGTCTTTCCGCTCGACCTTGGCGTAGGCATCGGCCGGGTTGTCCGGCTCGTTCCACAGGTCCCAACCCAGGACGCGGTCGTCGCTGCGGAACTGCGTCAGCACCCCGGTGACATAGCCGCGCATGGTGTGCAGGTAGCCGGGATCGTCGAGGCGCGCCGCCCCCGGGCTCTGCACCCAGCCGGAGTTGTGGATGCCCGGCCGGGGCGCGCGCTGCGGGCCCGCCTGGGGGAAGGGATCCCAGCACGAATCGAACAGGACGAACAGCGGCTTGATGCCGTGCCGTGCTGCGATGTCGACGAATTGGGCGAGGCGCACCTGAAACCCGCGGTAATCCTGCGCCCATAGCTGATCGTGCAGGAACACCCGTATCGCGTTGAACCCGTTGGTCCGCGCCCAGCCCAGTTCGGTGTCGATGCGCCGCGGGTCGAAGGTTTCGCGTTGGAACATCTCCAGCTGGTTGATGGCGCTGGAGGTGATGTAGTTGGCACCGACCGGCCAGCCCTGCGCCTGATACCAGCGGTTGGCGCGCTCGGGTGACCACCGGGCCGCCTGCGGCGAGGTGCGGGGCGGTTGGGCGGACGCGCGCGGCGTCTGGGCCAAAGCCATGCATCCTGCCACCAGCAGCGGCAACGTCAACACCGCTCGACGGTGCACGGAGTCACCGCGATTCCCCCGGTCGATGTGGTCCACCCCTGCTCGTCAGAGTTCGGTTGGTCTCTACGGGCAATCGTACAGCGCTGTAGCGCAACGCTTTTCAGCGGTTGGGCGGTGACAGCGGTAACGCCGCCGACCAGGCGTGCAGCGTGCGGTGAGGAATTCGCCGGGGTGGATCTAGAAGCAGTGCTCTTCGGCGGGGAAGGTCCCGCCGGCCACCTCTTGCGCATATTGCGTTGCGGCCCGGCGCAATTCCCCGCCGATGTCGGCGAACCGCTTGACGAAGCGGGCGGCCTTGCCGCTGCTCATGCCGGCCATGTCCTGCCAGACCAGGACCTGGCCGTCGCAGTTCGGTCCGGCCCCGATCCCGACCGTGGGGATGGTCAGCTTGCCGGTGATCTGGGTGGCCAGCTCGGCGGGCACCATCTCCATCACGACGGCGAACGCACCGGCCTCGGCGACGGCGATCGCGTCGTGCACGGTCTGCTCCGCCGCGTCACCGCGGCCCTGCACCCGAAATCCGCCCAGGCCGTTCACGCTTTGCGGGGTGAACCCGATGTGCGCCATCACCGGGATGCCGGCGGCGGTCAGGCAGGCGATCTGCTCGGCGACCCGCTCGCCGCCCTCGAGCTTGACCGCGTGCGCGCCGCCCTCCTTCATGAAGCGGGTGGCGGCGGCCAGCGCGGCGGCCGGTCCGGCCTCGTAGCTCCCAAACGGCAGGTCGGCGACGACCAGCGCGTGCGGGGCACCCCGCACCACGCCGCGCACCAGCGGAATCAATTCGTCGATCGAGACGGGCACGGTGGTGTCGTAGCCGTACACCACGTTGGCCGCCGAGTCGCCGACCAGCAGGACCGGGATGCCGGCCTCGTCGAAAACGCGGGCTGTCGAATAGTCGTAGGCCGTCAACATGGCCCACTTGTGGCCCTCGGCCTTCATCTTCTGCAGGTGATGGGTGCGAATCTTGGGCCGCGGCTTTTCGGGCTGCGCAGGCGAGTTGGCACCGTAAACGTTGTGCTCAGACATCATTGTCCCTAGTGGTGGTCGGTTCGATCCTCGTGGCCTGCAGGGTCAATCCTGACTGGTCCCCGGGTTCGTTTGACTACCTGATTCTGCCATTTCTTCTGCGCAGTTGCACCGCCGCGGCAGTGTGAGACATACCATGCTGCGCATGCAGCGGCTGAGTGGACTGGACGCCAGCTTCCTGTATCTCGAGACGTCGTCGCAGCCTCTGCATGTGTGCTCGATCATCGAACTGGACACGTCGACGGTGCCGGGCGGTTATGCCTTCGACCGGCTGCGCGACGCGCTGGCACTGCGCATCAAGGCGATCCCGGCTTTCCGCGAGAAGCTGGCCAACAGTCCGCTGAACCTCGACCACCCGGTCTGGGTGGACGACGAGAAATTCGATATCAACCGTCACCTGCACCGCATCGCGGTGCCGGCACCGGGCGGGCGGACCGAGCTTTCCGAGATCTGCGGCCACATCGCCGAGACACCGTTGGATCGTGGCCGGCCGCTGTGGGAGATGTGGGTCATCGAGGGCGTGGCCGGCACGGACTGCCACCGGGACGGGCGGTTGGCGGTGATGACCAAGGTGCACCACGCCGGCGTCGACGGGGTGACCGGCGCGAGCCTGATGTCGCAGTTGTGCGCGACCGAGCCCGACGCCCCGCCGCCGGAGCCGGCCGAGGGCGTCGGCGGAGCCCATGGTTGGCAGATCGCGGCGGGCGGGCTGGTCCGCTTCGCGACCCGGCCGCTGCACCTGGCCAACGTGGTGCCCGACACCGTCTCGTCGGTGCTCGCCACCGTGCGGCGGGCGCGCGACGGCCTGACCATGGCCCGTCCCTTCGCGGCGCCGCGGACCGTCTTCAACGCCAGAATCAGCGACCGCCGCAACGTCGCTTATGCCGAATTGGATCTCGGCGACATCAAAACGGTGAAGAACCATTTCGACGTCAAAGTCAACGACGTCGTGATGGCCTTGGTTTCCGGTGTGCTGCGCCAATACCTGACCGACCGAAATGAAATGCCGAAGTCGTCGCTGGTGGCTTCGGTCCCGGTTTCGGTGCACGGCAAATCCGACCGGCCCGGCCGCAATCAGGTATCGGCGATGTTTTCCTGTTTGCATACCCAGATCGACGATCCCGTGGAACGCCTGAAAGCCATCGCCGAGGCGAATTCGATTGCCAAAGAACACAGTTCAGCTATCGGCGCATCACTGCTGCAGGATTGGTCGCAATTCGCCGCGCCGGCGGTTTTCGGTATTGCGATGCGGTTGTATGCCAGAACCCGGTTCACCGACAGCATGCCGGTGCACAATTTGGTCGTCTCCAACGTGCCCGGGCCGCAGGTTCCGCTGTACCTGCTGGGCTGCGAGGTCAAATCGATGTATCCGTTGGGGCCGATTTTTCACGGCTCGGGACTCAACATCACCGCGATGTCGCTGCAGGGCAAACTCGACGTCGGGCTGGTCGCCTGTCCGGATCTGGTGCCGGACCTGTGGGAGATTGCCGACGAGTTCGCGGTGGGGCTCGAAGAGCTGCTTGCGCTCGCGCGGTAGCTCCGGCGGCGGTGCCGCTCATCCGGATCTCAGGTTTCCTCTGGCAGCATAGGTGGGCATGGGCCTGTCTCGCCGCGCCAAGATCGCGCGCACGCTGCTGATCTGGACGTCGATGGCTGCCGTCGCGCTGCTGCTGGCCGGCTGTGTCCGTGTGGTGGTGGGACGCGCCGTCATGTCCGGGCCGAAGCTGGGTCAGGCCGTGGAGTGGACGCCGTGCCGGGCGGCGAACCCGAAGGTCAAACTTCCGGCCGGCGCGCTGTGCGGCAAACTGGCCGTGCCGGTCGACTACGACCACCTCGACGGCGACGTGGCGACGCTGGCGATGATTCGTTTCCCCGCGACCGGGGACAAGATCGGCTCGCTGGTGATCAACCCCGGCGGACCGGGGGAGTCCGGTATCGAGGCGGCGCTGGGTGTCGTGCAGTCGTTGCCCAAGAAGGTTCGCGAACGCTTCGACCTGGTCGGCTTCGACCCCCGCGGGGTGGGGGCGTCGCGCCCGGCGGTCTGGTGCAACTCCGACGCCGACAACGACCGGCTGCGCACCGAGCCCAACGTCGACTACAGCCCGGCGGGTGTGGCCCACATGGAAGATGAGACCAAGCAGTTCGTCGGCCGCTGCATCGACAAGATGGGCAAGGGTTTCCTGGCCAACGTCGGGACCGTCAACGTCGCACGCGATCTCGATGCCATCCGCGCGGCGCTCGGTGACGAGAAGCTGACCTATCTCGGCTACTCCTACGGCACCCGGATCGGCTCGGCGTACGCCGAGGCCTTCCCGCACAACGTGCGGGCGATGATCCTCGACGGTGCCGTCGACCCCAACGCCGACCAGATCGAGGCGGACCTGCGCCAGGCCAAGGGATTCCAGGACGCGTTCAACGACTACGCCGCCGAATGCGCCAAGCAGCCGACCTGCCCGCTGGGCACCGATCCGGCCAAAGCCGTTGACGTCTACCACAGCCTGGTCGACCCGATGGTCGATCCGAACAACCCGATGGTGGGCCGCCCCGTCCCGACCAACGACCCGCGCGGCCTGAGCTACAGCGACGCGATCATCGGGACGATCATGGCGCTGTATTCGCCGAACCTGTGGCATCACCTGACCGACGGGCTGGCCGAGCTCGTCGACCACCACGGCGACACCCTGCTCGCCCTGGCCGACATGTACATGCGCCGCGACTCGCACGGCCACTACAGCAATGCCACCGACGCGCGGGTGGCGGTCAACTGCGTGGACCAGCCGCCAATCACCGACCGCGCCAAGGTGATTGACGAAGACCGCCGCTCCCGTGAGGTCGCCCCGTTCATGAGCTACGGGCAGTTCACCGGCAACGCGCCGCTGGGTACCTGCGCGTTCTGGCCGGTGCCGCCGACCAGCAAGCCGCACACCATTTCCGCGCCCGGCCTGGCGCCCACGGTGGTGGTGTCGACAACCCATGACCCGGCCACCCCGTACAAGGCCGGCGTCGACCTCGCCAACGAGCTGCGCAGCTCGCTGCTCACCTACGACGGCACCCAGCACACGGTGGTGTTCCAGGGCGACGGCTGCATCGACAACTACGTGACGGCGTATCTGGTCGGTGGTTCCATCCCGCCGAGCGGCGCCAAGTGCTAGCCACCCGGCGACGCTGCCGCCGAACGTGCACTCACGGCGAGGTTTTCGTCGATTCTGCGCCGTGAGTGCACGCTCGGCGAGGGCGCGAGCCACTTGAGAGCCGAGACCAAGGCGTAATCGTTTCGCGCTGTGACGGGTACCCGCGGCTGCAACGATGACAGCCATGTCGCGCCTGAGATCCTTGAGCTCGGCGCTGTTTTCATTCGGGCTGCTGCTCGGTGGCACCTTCGTCGTCGCGCTGCCGGTGGCCGCGGCCACCCCCGAACCCGGTGCCGGGCAGACGCCGGGCCCGAACCCGCCCTCGGCCGCGGTGCCGCAGGGGTGGGGGAGCTGTGGCCAATTCGTCAGTGACACAAGCGAAATCCCGACCGCGCAGTGCACCACCGTGTCGGTGCCGATCGACTACAACAATCCCGCGGGGGCGCAGGCCAAGCTGGCGGTGATCCGGGTCCCGGCGTCGGGGCAGCGGGTCGGCTCGCTGCTGGTCAACCCCGGCGGTCCCGGCGGCTCGGCGGTCGACATGGTGGCCGCGATGGCCCCGGATTTGGCGAACTCTCCGATCAGGCGCAACTTCGATCTGGTCGGCTTCGACCCCAGGGGTGTCGGCCACTCGACGCCCGCGCTGCGCTGCCGCACCGACGCCGAGTTCGACGCCTACCGGCGCGAGCCGATGGTCGACTACAGCCCCGGCGGGGTCGCGCATATCGAGCAGCTCTACCGGCAGCTGGCCCAGCAGTGCGTCAACCGGATGGGCGCGGCGTTTCTGGCCAACACCGGCACCGCCTCGGTCGCGCGCGACATGGACCTGGTGCGCCAGACGCTGGGCGACGACCAGATCAACTACCTGGGCTACAGCTACGGCACCGAGTTGGGCACCGCCTACCTGGAGAAGTTCAGCAACCACGTGCGCGCGATGGTGCTCGACGGCGCCATCGACCCGACCGTCGGGCCGATCGACGAGAACGTCAACCAAATGGCCGGATTCCAAACGGCTTTCAACGACTACGCCACCGACTGCGCGCGCTCACCGGGCTGCCCGCTGGGCACCGATCCGAGCCAATTCGTCAACCGCTACCACGCGCTGGTCAACCCGCTGGCCACCAGGCCCGGCAAAACCGCGGACCCGCGCGGCCTGAGCTACGCCGACGCGACCACCGGCACCATCAACGCGCTCTACACCCCGGCGCACTGGAAATACCTGACCAGCGGGCTGCTCGGCCTGGCCCGCGGCACCGACGCCGGCGACCTGTTGTTGCTCGCCGACGACTACGACGGGCGCGACAAGAACGGGCACTATGCCAACGACCAGGACGCGTTCAACGCGATCCGCTGCGTCGACGCGCCCAACCCGACGGATCAAGCCAGCTGGGTGAGCGCCGATCAGCGGATCCGGCAGGCCGCGCCGTTCCTGAGCTACGGGCAGTTCACCGGAAATGCTCCGCGTGATTTGTGCGCGCTGTGGCCGGTGCCGGCGACGTCGGCGCCGCACGCCGCGCCGCCCATGGCGCCGGGCAAGGTCGTCGTCGTCTCCACCACGCACGACCCGGCCACGCCGTACCAGGCGGGGGTGAACCTGGCCCGCCAGCTCGGCGGCCCGCTGATCACCTACGACGGGACCCAGCACACCGCGGTGTTCAACGGCCACCAGTGCGTGGACACCGCCGTCGTCCGGTATCTCGTCGCCGGTACGCCGCCGCCGGCCTCGTACCACTGCCAGTCCTGACTGCGGGGTCACCCGCCCGCCGTCCGGTCCGCATGTCAGAGGTTCTCCCGCACGGCTTTTGGCTCACGGCGAGAGCTGGACATGGCCCCGCGGCGGAGGCGGCGGTGGAGGCTCGGGCGGAGGCGGCGGTGCCGGCGGCGGCCCGTCCTGTTGTGGGGTGGGTCCTTGTTGCCGCGGCGGGGAGAGCGGTTGTTGCGCACGAGGTGGCGGCGGCGCCACAACGGGTGGCTCGAGCGGCGCGACCGTTGGCGGTGGCGGGATCTGGGGCGGATCGGGTGTGAGCTCTCCTACCGGAGCGGGCTCGATCAGCGCGGCGGGCCCGCTGTCCCGGGCGCCGGATGCCCGAGGCGCCGGCAGCTGCGCAGCCCCGGCCACCATCGGGGCCGCGCTTATCAAGGCGGCGATCGCCGCATACGCAGCGAGCGCGGTCATGCGCCGACGCCGCCGTCGCGCCGCGCCGCTCAACTGCGGGTTCGCGCGAAAGCGCTGTGGTGATTCACGATGACAACCGGTTACGATGTCGATCATTCCAGGTGCCGGCCGCCTCCACTGTTACCACTCGGTATCCATTAGGTGAGAGCGGCCGGGCAGGTGACACAAAGAAGCGAAGATTCTGCCGTGCGCATCCGAATCGCCCGATCCGCCGAGACTCTGGTCAACACTTCGGCGCTGCTTGCCGCCGCGGTCATCTGCGCGGGCGGCGCGGCGGCCGACCCGGATCAGGACGCGCAGTTCGTGGCGTTGCTTGCACAAAAGCAGATCCCGGCCACCGACAACGTGCCGGGCCTGGTGTACCGGGCCCGTGAGATCTGCGGAGAACTCGATCACGGCTCCTCGGTCCAGGCCGCCGTGGACGAGGAGGTGAACACGGCGTACCGGGAAAACCCGTCCCTGCGGATAGTCGCCGACCGCGTTACCCGCACCGCGGTCAAATTCGTGTCGGCGTCGGTGGACGTCTACTGCCCAGGCCATCAAGGCGAGCTGCCCTAGCGGCGACCGCGTGCCTTTGCACGCACGGCTCCCCGGCGCGTGGCGTCGCGCCGCAATGTGGGCAATGGTTCTGAGCGGGCATCGGTAACACAGAATTAACAGCAGTTGCATACTGTTCGGGTTATGGATCGACAGAAGGAATTCGTCCTCCGCACCCTCGAGGAACGGGACATCCGCTTCGTTCGGCTGTGGTTTACCGATGTGCTCGGTTTCCTCAAGTCGGTCGCCATCGCCCCGGCCGAGCTCGAAGGCGCCTTCGAGGAGGGCATCGGCTTCGACGGATCCTCGATCGAGGGCTTCTCGCGGGTCTCCGAATCCGACACCGTGGCCAACCCCGACCCGTCCACCTTCCAGGTGCTGCCGTGGGCATCGGCCAACGGCCACCACCACTCGGCGCGGATGTTCTGCGACATCACCATGCCGGACGGCTCGCCGTCGTGGGCCGACCCCCGCCACGTGCTGCGCCGCCAGCTGCAGAAGGCCAACGACCTGGGCTTCTCCTGCTACGTGCACCCCGAGATCGAGTTCTTCCTGCTCAAGCCGGGCCCCGACGACGGGACGCCGCCCGTTCCCGTCGACAACGCCGGCTACTTCGACCAGGCGGTCCACGACTCCGCCTCGAATTTCCGCCGCCACGCCATCGAAGCCCTGGAATTCATGGGCATCTCGGTGGAGTTCAGCCACCACGAGGGCGCGCCCGGCCAGCAGGAGATCGACCTGCGCTTCGCCGACGCCCTGTCGATGGCCGACAACGTGATGACGTTCCGTTACGTCATCAAGGAGGTGGCGATCGAGAACGGCGCCCGCGCGACCTTCATGCCCAAGCCGTTCGGGCAGCATCCCGGGTCCGCGATGCACACCCACATGAGCCTGTTCGAGGGCGACGTCAACGCGTTCCACAGCCCCGACGACCCGCTGCAGCTGTCCGACGTGGGCAAGTCCTTCATCGCCGGAATTCTCGAGCACGCCTCGGAGATCAGCGCCGTCACCAATCAATGGGTCAACTCCTACAAGCGACTGGTCGGCGGCGGCGAGGCGCCCACCGCCGCGTCCTGGGGTGCGGCCAACCGGTCCGCGCTGGTGCGGGTGCCCATGTACACGCCGCACAAGACGTCGTCGCGGCGCGTCGAGGTGCGCAGCCCCGACTCGGCCTGCAACCCGTACCTGGCCTTCGCCGTGCTGCTGGCCGCCGGGCTGCGCGGGGTGGAGAAGGGCTACGTGCTGGGGCCACAGGCCGAGGACAACGTGTGGGACCTGACCGCCGAGGAACGCATCGCGATGGGATACCGCGAGCTGCCGACGAGCCTGGACAGCGCGCTGCGCGCCATGGAGTCCTCCGAGCTGGTCGCGGAAACCTTGGGGGAGCACGTGTTTGACTTCTTCCTGCGCAATAAGCGCACGGAGTGGGCCAACTACCGCAGCCACGTCACCCCATACGAGCTGAGCACCTACCTGTCCCTGTAGGTCCGGATCGGGCATATCCCGTTGTGCACTAGCGCCGCTCGTGCCTGAAGACGGGCGGCTTGCGCTACGGTCGTGGTCGTGACCAAACCCGCGACGCAGCGCCCCAGGCTGCCCAGCGTCGGCCGGCTCGGGTTGGTCGATCCGCAAGCGGCCGAACGCATGGCGCAACTGGGGTGGTACGAGCACGACGACCAGGCGCACGTCGACCTGCTGTGGTCGCTGTCGCGCGCGGCCGACCCTGACGCCGCGCTGCTGGCCCTGGTCCGGCTGTCGGAGAACCCCGACGCCGGGTGGGACGAACTCAACGCCGCCCTGCTCGCCGAACGCCCGCTGCGCGGCCGGCTGTTCGGCGTGCTCGGCGCGTCGCTGGCCCTGGGCGATCACCTGATCGCCCAGCCGCAATCCTGGAAATTGTTGCGCGGCAACGTCAAACTGCCCACCCGCGACGAGCTGCGCGCGGTGTTCACCGGCTGCGTGGATGAGGCGCTGGCCGCGCCGGGTTCGGCGATGGTGCGCCTGCGCACCCGCTACCGCGACCAGCTGCTGGTGCTGGCCGCGCTGGACCTGGCCGCCACCGTCGAGGACGAGCCGGTGGTCCCGTTCACCGTGGTGGCGGCCCACCTCTCGGACCTGGCCGACGCCGCGCTGGCCGCCGCGCTGCGGGTGGCCGAGAACAGCGTGTGCGGCGACCGGATGCCGCCGCGGCTGGCGGTCATCGCGATGGGCAAATGCGGTGCCCGCGAACTGAACTACGTCAGCGACGTCGACGTCATCTTCGTCGGCGAGCAGGCCGACACCGTCACCACCCGGGTGGCCAGCGAGATGATGCGGCTGGCCTCCGAGGCGTTTTTCCAGGTCGACGCCGGTCTGCGGCCCGAGGGGCGCAGCGGGGAACTGGTCCGCACCGTCGAGTCGCACATCGCCTACTACCAGCGCTGGGCCAAGACCTGGGAGTTCCAGGCGCTGCTGAAAGCCCGTGCGGCCGTAGGCGACGCGGAGCTGGGGCGGCGCTACCTGGACGCGTTGATGCCGATGGTGTGGGTCGCCTGCGAGCGTGAGGACTTCGTGGTCGAGGTGCAGGCCATGCGGCGCCGGGTCGAGCAGCTGGTGCCCGCCGAGGTCCGCGGCCGCGAGATCAAGCTGGGCAGCGGCGGGCTGCGCGATGTGGAATTCGCCGTGCAGCTGCTGCAGCTGGTGCACGGCCGCGGCGACGACTCGCTGCACGTGGCGTCGACGGTGGACGCGCTGGCCGCGCTGGGTCAGGGCGGCTACATCGGACGCGAGGACGCGGCCAACCTGACCGCCTCCTACGAGTTCCTCCGGCTGCTCGAGCACCGGTTGCAGCTGCAGCGGCTCAAGCGCACCCACCTGCTGCCCGAGGCCGACGACGAGGAAGCGGTGCGTTGGCTGGCGCGGGCCGCCCACATCCGGCCGGACGGACGCCACGACGCCGCCGGGGTGCTGCGCGAGGAGCTGCGACACCAGAACCTGCGGGTCTCCCAGCTGCACGCCAAGCTCTTCTATCAGCCGCTGCTGGAATCCATCGGCCCGGCCGGGCTGGAGATCGCGCACGGCATGACCTCCGAAGCCGCCGAGCGCCAGCTGGCCGCGCTGGGCTACGAGGGACCGCAGACCGCGCTGAAGCACATGTCGGCCCTGGTCAACCTCAGCGGCCGGCGCGGGCGGGTGCAGTCGGTGCTGCTGCCCCGGCTGCTGAACTGGATGTCGTACGCGCCCGACCCCGACGGCGGGCTGTTGGCCTACCGGCGGCTGTCCGAGGCGCTGTCCGGCGAGAGCTGGTACCTGGCCACGCTGCGCGACAAGCCCGCGGTGGCCCGCCGGCTCATGCACGTGCTGGGCACCTCCGCGTACGTGCCGGACCTGCTGATGCGCGCCCCGCGGGTGATTCAGGACTACGGCGACGGGCCGTCGGGCCCCAGGCTGCTCGACGCCGAGCCCGCCGCGGTGGCCCGCGCGCTGGTCGCCTCGGCCAGTCGCTACTCCGACCCGGTCCGGGCCATAGCCGGCGCGCGCACCCTGCGGCGCCGCGAGCTGGCCCGCATCGCCTCGGCCGACCTGCTCGGCATGCTCGAGGTCACCGACGTCTGCGCGGCGCTGACCTCGGTGTGGGTGGCGGTGCTGCAGGCCGCGCTGGAGGCGATGATCCGGGCCAACCTGCCGGTGAGCGGCAGGGCGCCGGCGGCCATCGCGGTCATCGGCATGGGCCGGCTCGGAGGCGCCGAGTTGGGTTACGGCTCCGACGCCGACGTGATGTTCGTCTGCGAGCCGACGCCCGGAGTCGAGGATTCCGCGGCGGTGCGCTGGGCGAACGGCGTCGCCGAGCAGGTTCGCGCGTTGCTGGGCACGCCCAGCGTCGACCCGCCGCTGGAGGTCGACGCCAACCTGCGGCCCGAGGGCCGCCAGGGCCCGCTGGTGCGCACCCTGGCCTCCTACGCCGCCTACTACGAGCAGTGGGCGCAGCCGTGGGAGATCCAGGCGTTGCTGCGGGCGCACGCGGTCGCCGGCGACGCGGAGCTGGGGCAGCGGTTCCTGCTGATGGCCGACAAAACCCGTTATCCGCCCAACGGGGTGTCCACCGAGGCGATGCAGGAGATCCGGCGCATCAAGGCCCGCGTCGATTCCGAGCGGCTGCCGCGCGGCGCGGACCCCAACACCCACACCAAGCTGGGCCGCGGGGGACTGGCCGACATCGAATGGACCGTGCAGCTGCTGCAACTGCGGCACGCGCACGAGATCCCCGCGCTGCACAACACGTCGACGCTGCAGTGCCTGGACGCGATCGCCGCGGCCGAGCTGGTGCCCGCAGACGAGGTCGACCTGTTGCGGCAGGCCTGGCTGACCGCCACCCGGGCCCGCAACGCGCTGGTGCTGGTCCGCGGCAAGCCCACCGACCAGCTGCCCGGGCCCGGACGCCAGCTCAACGCCGTGGCCGTGGCCGCGGGCTGGCCCACCGACGATGGCGGGGAGTTCCTGGACAACTATCTACGGGTGACGCGAAGGGCAAAAGCGGTGGTGCGCAAGGTGTTCGGAAGTTGAGTCAGGAGTCCGGCGCGTTGGACGCCATATTCGAGGTGCTCAGCGCGGCGGAGGCCGATCGCGTGACCGCCCTGTACGCTCCGCTGGCCGATGCGGTCCGTGAGCTCGTCGACGCGACCATCCGCACCGAGGCCGACGACGACGTCGTCGCCGAGGCCCGGCGCACGATCCAGGCCGTCACCGCGTCGCTGCGGCAACGCACCCGGCCGATGGGGGTGAGCTACCGCGTCAACGGTCGCCCGCTGCCGTTGGGCAACGCCGCGATCGGCGTGTGCAATCCCATCGCCCCGCCGATCGTCGTGCACCACGAGGGCGAGGGGCGCTGCTGGAGCGAGTTCACCCTCGGCTCGGCCTACGAGGGTCCGCCCAAACTGGTGCACGGCGGCGTCAGCGCCCTGGTGCTCGACCACATGCTCGGCGAGGCGGCCAGCGAGGGGCTGTCCAAGGCGCGGTTCACCGGAACCATCACCGTGAAATATCTGCGCGGCACCCCGCTCGGTCCGCTGCGCTGTGACGCGTGGGTCGACGGCAAAGACGGCCGCAAAGTCTTTGCGCGCGGCACCATTTCAGATGCCGCCGGTGTCACCGTCGAGGCCGACGGCGTCTTCATCGAGCCGGCCTGGGCGCAGGAGCTGCAGTGAAGTTCTACATCAGCAGCGCGTTTTTGAACACCCGCGAGATCATCGAGTTGGCCAAGGCGGCCGATGAGCTCGGCTACGACGGGATCGGCATACCCGACCACGTCGTCAACCTCGAGACGCTGGACACGCCGTACCCCTACACCAAAGACGGCCAGCGGCGCTGGCAACCCTTCACGGACTGGCCCGACCCCTGGGTGCTGGTGGGTGCGCTGGCTCAGGTCACCACGCGGTTGCGGTTCGTCAACACCGTCTACATTCCCGCCATGCGCAACCCCTTCTCGGCGGCCAAAGCCATTGGCACCGCCGCGGTTCTGGCGTCCGGCCGGGTGGAGCTGGGCATCGGGGTGGGCTGGTGCCGCGAGGAATTCGCTTTGATGGGTGAGCCATTCGAGGCCCGCGGCAAGCGCACCGACGAGATCATCGAGCTGATGCGGGCGCTGTGGTCGCCGGGCTGGACGGAGTTCGACGGCGCGTTCTTTTCCGCGCCCCGCCTCGAGATGCAACCCACCCCGCCGCCGATCCCGGTGTATGTCGGCGGCCTGTCCGATGTCGCGCTGCGCCGCGCCGCCCGCAACGACGGCTGGATCGGCGATTTGATCAAGACCGAGCGGGCCATCGAGGCGGTCGGGCGGCTGCGGGAATTGCGCGCCGAAAACGGTTTGACCATGGACGATTTCACCATCCTGACACCGCTGACCGACGCGTTCACCACCGCGGACTACCGGCGGGTCGAGGACGCCGGCATCACCGGCATCATCACGATGCCGTGGATGTTCTATGCCGGGCCCGACGCCAGCCTGGACGACAAGATCGACGGCATGCAACGCTTCCGCAAGGACCTCGCGCTCGACGGTTAGTGCCACGTCGATCGTGCCCAGCGTCAACGCCGAGCCGATCCCTATCCGCCGGCGCAGTCGAAGGCATGCCGTCTCGCCAGTGGCGCTCAACTGGGTCGCTCCGATGCAGCCCATCAGGCCTGCGACGGTATACACCAGCCACCAGTCCACCTTCGGGCCAAGCACGGCCTCGAAGGTTCGCATATGCACCACCGGCCACAAGCCGCCGGCAACGTTGAACGCTCCATGTAGCCGCGCCAAGGCAGAGCCCGGCTTTGATTGAGCGGCGCAGCCGGGAGCGTTGCGTCCATGACCAACCGGCTACCCCGGGCCGGCAATCAGAAACGCGGCAAATACGAACCACCGCGGCTCGATTGCAGCGTGGTGGTGTGCACCAACTCAGTTGACCCGGATGACGAGCTTGCCCAGGTGCTTTCCGTCGCGTAGTCGCTCGAATGCCGCTCTCGCGTCTGGAAATGCGAAGATTTCGTCGATGACGGGTGTGAGCCCGGTGGTAGTGACCGCCCGCACGAGACTGTGCAGCTGAGTGCGGTCGCCGGCCGTGATGGACCGCGTTGTTGCGTCACTGCCCTTGAGCAAGAAGTAGTCGATGCCGGGATTGTCCTCGCTCAGGAAGCCGATCAGGGTCGCTTCCCCCTCCCACGGCGACCGCCCGCAGTGACTGCTCGATGGTGGCCGGCCCGCCGACCTCGACGTCTCCGCGTTGGGGTGAGGGGACGGGCTCGTCGTGTAACTGCAGACCGTCCAGCCGGCCGTGGTAATCGAATCGGTATGCGCGCATGGCGACAGTCCTTTCACTCAGATCTCATTCGCGGATGAGATTCGTGTCGCTCATCACCGAAGTGTGAGTTTGTGTCGGGGCTCGTTGTAGGGGATGAGTTCATGACTACGTCCGGCGTGGATCTTGTTAACGATGTCGGGGTTTGCCAGGGCGGCACGCCCGATGGCTGCGATGTCGAACTCGCCACGTTCGTACTGGCGAACGAGGGTATGTAGGGACGCGATGTCCGCGTGACCGCCGGCCGTGGTGCCGGATTCGCCGATGGTCTTGGTCAGTGCGATCGATCCAACGGTAATAGTGGGACGGCCGGTGATCTTCTTGGTCCACCCGGCGAGGCTAAGTCGACCGTCGGCGCCGCGGAGGTCAGGGAAGGCCGCGTCATAATGTCGACGTGTCGAGGGATGAAAGATATCGACTCCGGCGGCGGTAAGCGGGCCGAGGACCATTTCCAATTCCCTTGGGGTGTCGGCGATCCGCGCGTCGAAGAGGTCGGCCTTCCACTGCGAGAATCGGAAGCTGATCACAGTGTCCGGTCCGAGTTCGCTGCGCAGGGCGCGGACCAGTTCGGACGGGAAGCGCGTCCTGTCGGCCAACGCGCCACCGTAGTGATCCGAGCGCTGGTTGGTGCGCTCCCATAAAAACAAGTCGGGAAGGTATCCGTGGGCGCCGTGCACTTCGATGCCGTCGAAACCCGCCCACTGCGCGTCGCGGGCCGCCTTCACGTAGCTCGCGATGATGTTGTCGATGTCGTTGGTGGACAACGCCTTACCGATAGGTTCGCCGTAGAAGTCGATTCCGGAAGGACTGGCGGTGGGGACGTCGGGGAAGAGACTGGGCTGGTGGCCCCGGTAGACGCCTGCGTGCAGCAGCTGGGAGAAAATTGCCGCACCTTCGTCGTGGACAGCCTCGACCACCGGCTTCCATGCCGCTTTCGTGTTGTCGTGGAAGTAGCTGAGCATGTCGAGGTCCGTCGCGGTGCTCGGGTCGGGGATCAGGGCTGATTCGGTGATCAACAGGCCCAATCCGCCCGCGGCGCGCCGCCGAAAGTAGGGGACGTATGCCGCGGTGGGTATGCCGTCGGGGGTGGCGTAGCGCGTCATCGGCGCGAGCGCGAACCGGTTTGGCAGCCGCAGCGAGCCTACCGACAACGGAGTCAGCAAGCCCGAGATGTCGACAGCGTCATCCACCTGAGACGAGTCAGGTGGGCGAAAGTTCTTCGTCATTCGATTCCTCTCGGCCGTTGATCAGGACGCGGTGTGTCGACTTGTGTCAGCTACCAGGTGAGTACGAGCCGGCCCCGCAGCCCGCCGGCCTCTAACCGCCGATGTGCCTCGGCGGCCTGCTCGGCGGGAAGGGTGTCCGCTACCCGCAGCGTCAGGACGCCGCGCTCCACGAGATCGCGCAGAGTGTTCAGAACGTCGGTGCGTGTGGTGTGCTCGGTCACGGATACCCTGTGCCAAGCGATGTTTCGTTCGGTGAGGCCGACGTGTTGGCGGGCCGAGGTGACGGCGCCGCCATCGCGGATCGCGGGAACGATCGCGTCCTCGTACAGTGCGGCGTCGACGACTCCGTCGACGCCGTCAGGTATCGCGCCACGGATGTGGTCGGCCACCTTGTCTCCGCGGCGGACCACAATGTCTGCCCCTAGCTCCGTCACCAACTGCTCATCGGTTTCAGCGGCATCCGCGATCACTTGCAGCCCTTGACTCTTGGCTAGTTGAACGGCGTAGCCGCCCAGAGCTCCGGCCGCGCCCGTCACCGCGACGGTGCCGCCGGCGGGGACGGCCAGCGCCTCGAGCATGGCGTAGGCGGTCAGCGCATTCATGAGAAGGGTGGACGCGGCAGCGGCTGTGGCGTTACCGGGTGCTCGCACAACCGAGCGAGCGTCGGTGACCACGTATTCGGCGTACGCGCCGACATCGCCCATCGGGCTGAGCGTCAGGCCGATAACCTGTTGGCCGATCGGGATCGCAGCGTCATCAGCGGACTCGTCGACAACACCGCAGAAGTCCCATCCCGGCACGTACGGCGGTTCGGGGTATTTTCCTCCGGGGAGCGTTTCTGGCGCATAGGTCCTGCGCATCCAGCCCGACCGGGCCGCTGTGTCGGCAGGATTGACAGCGCACGCCTGGACGCGGACGCGAACATGCCCGCGCCCTGCGTGAGGCTCCGGTAACTCCAAGACACGCAAGACCTCAGGAGCACCGAATTCGGTGTAACCGATCGCTTTCATACCGCCACAACCAATCATGGACGCTCCTATTCCCGAGGGTCGACATGTGCCATCCGATACGAACAATGAAAAGGGCAGGGGATCAGTGTGTTTCAAAGCAGTTCGACGCGCAGCAGCGCCGCATTGCGCACGATGCCGCGTGGGGGCGCGGTGGTGCCCCCGTCGGTGGTGACGTAAAACAGTCTTCCGCGCTGGTCGGGGCGCCGTCCCCAAGCGGCGCTGGACGGTCCGATCAGCGCCTCGTCGAAGGGGTCGCCGACGAGGTGGCGGACCTCGCTGCCGTGCCCGGGGTGCAGCGGTACCCGATCGATGGTGTTGGCGCGGTGGCGGGTGACGTAGGCGAACCCGGCGTCCTCGTCCACGCAGAAGTCGTCTGCGTTGTCGATCGCGGCGACGAACTCCGGCGCCGCGGCAGGGTTGCGTGTCACGGGGTCGACGGCGACCCGCATGAACACTTTCTGCGCGGTCGAGGTGTAGTACAGGTAGCCGGTTTGGGTGCTGTAGTGCAGTCCGTTGACACCCGGTTGGGGCGGCGGCGACAGGCCGCTGTCGGCGTCGAAGGCCATGGTGTCGTGCGTCAACCACACGTCGGCGGTGACCGCATGGCCGTCGCCGGCGAGGTCGACTCGCCAGATCAGGCCGGCGAAGCAGTCGGCGATCGCCAGCACGTCGGGGCCGAGCAGGCAGCTGCCGTTGAGTCCGCGGGCGCGTTCGTCGAACCGGTAAATGTTCTCCGGGATGACGGGTTGGCCGGGAACCCAGCCGGCGAGATCGACTCTGACAAGCAGAGATTCGTGGGTCGTGTAGGCCTCTGTGAGGCTGAGGACGAACACGTCTGCTGCAACTTCCACGATGCCGGTGACCGGATGGTCAAAGCGATGCAACAGGACGGGCTCCACCAGCGAATCGCTGTGGGCGGCGGGGACGTACCAGAGTTCCTTCTGCAGCACCGCGGTTATCAAGACGGAACCGTCAGCGCGCACGGCCAGGTTTTCCAGGAAGAAATTCTTCGGGAAGAGCGCCACGGGTACCAACGTGACCGTGGGCAGCGGTTCGTCAAGCATGGGTGGTCCTACCTTTCGGTGTCTTGTTGAACTTGCGCAGCATGTGCAGGCCACGGCCGCCCCCGAGGGGGTGGGGGAGCGTCACTGGTCCAAACCGGTAGCGTCGGCGGGCACGTCGAACGCGCCCAGCGTCAGGCACACCATGGTGAACCAGCCCAGCAGCACCGTCACGTCAACGATGCCGGCATCGCCGAGCATGTCCCGGGCACGCTGGTACAACCCCATCGGAACCAGGCGCTCTGCCAGCAACGCCGAGGCAAGCTCGTAGACCACCTGCTGGCGTGGATCGTTGAAGGATGTCGGCAACCCCGCGACCAACGCTTCGACGCGCCGCGCGTCGAGCCCGCCGTCCCGCTCGCCGATGATCTCGTGCTCGTAGCTGGCGTACGCGCTGCGCCACCGGCCGCACACCAGGTTGGTCGCTATCTCGATCTCCGCCTTACTCAGCGTCGAGCTGCGCTGGTAGTAAGCCCCGGTAGGCACGATCGCCTTCGACAGTGTCGGGTTGGCCAGCCAGATCTTGTGCGGACCCGGCACCAACCCCCGCAACTCGCGGGTGAAGTCATAGGCCTGCTTCATCTCCGGTGACATCGCGTGCACCGGCATCTCCACAAACCGGCCGAAAGTCCCGAATTGCGGTGTATCACTCATTGATTCATCCCTTCTTATAAACCGAACCACCACACGGTTCGGTGTTCAGATAAGAGAATGGGCGTTCATTTTTTTATGATGCCACCGCCGCTCGATGACGTCAAACGCGAACGATCGTGTGCGTTTGAGTTAGGGTGTGACGATGCCGAAGGTGTCACACGAGTACCGCGCCGAACGCCGCGCGCACATCCTGGCCGCGGCACGCAGGTGCTTTGTGCGTGACGGCTTCCATGGCACTTCGATGCAGGACCTCGTCGACGAGGCCGGTGTTTCCTCCGGCGCGGTATACCGCTACTTTCCCAGTAAGGACGCCGTCATCGAGACGATCGCCGCCGAGAATCTTGATCAGGTTGTCAACGTGATCCGCGCGTCGATCGGGGACGGCTTGACCGCGGAAGCGGCCATCGGTGCCGTCCTCGACTTCGTCACCGCCCGTCACGCCGAGGATGGATTTGCCGCGATCGCGTTGCTCGTCTGGTCGGAGGCGATGCGCAATCCCGTTTTAGCAGAACGACTCCGCGACTCGATCGCGGACGCGGCACGGCTCCTACGATCGCCCAAACGCCCCAGCCGTGACGCGGCGGCGATCACCGACCTGTTGTTGTGTGTCCTGCCCGGCTACCTGCTGCAATTGGCCCTCACCGGACCGGCCGCCGTCAAACGCATACCTCGAACCGTGGAGAAGGTCTTCGGACCATCGGCCTGACACCTAATTCGGCGCCGCGGGGCACCTAAACGGCGGCGAAGGGACGCTCGCGCTGCGCCGCATCGCCTATGTTTCGGGAATCCTTGCCCGAACGGAGTCGAAGATGCGCACCTGTGTCTGCGTTGCGGCCGCGGCCGTCGCGGTGGTGACGGCGGCGTGCGGTGGTTCACCGTATGTGGGCCTCTCGACGGTCACGTCCGGGCCCCACGCCACGACGGTCACGAGCCCGGTCTCGCACGCGAGCGCGGCCGCCGCCGACGCCTACTTGCGGTCGCTGGTCCCGACGCCGGCGACCGCGAAGAGGACCGACGGCCCCGATCCCATTCATGACGGCGGCATCCGTCTGCACTTCTTCGTCAATGGAGCGCCGGCCGAGGTGCTGAGCGCCTACAAGACCGCGCTTCTCGACGGGCACTGGACGCTGATCGTCGACAGTTCGAGCGATGGCAGGACGACGTATACCGCCAGGAACGGCAACACATTCGGGGTCTTCACCGCAGGAAGTTTCGGCGGCGCGACGGACATCGACGCCTGCGCGTGGCCGTCGGCGCCCGCCGACAAGGACTGTGCGCGCCGCGGATAACAGCCGAGGCGGCAAAATGCGAAACCACCCGCGCGGCAATCTCCACGCGGGTGGTTTCGTCACGCCGGCTCAGCTGACCCTGATGACGAGCTTGCCGAGATGCTTTCCGTCGCGCAGCCGTTCGAATGCCGCTCGGGCATTTGAGAATTCGAAGATTTCGTCGATGACGGGTGTGAGCCCGGTGGCGGTGACCGCCCGCACGAGACTGTGCAGCTGGGTGCGGTCGCCGACCGTGATGGACCGCGTTGTTGCGTCACTGCCCTTGAGCAAGAAGTAGTCGATCCCGGGATTGTCCTCGCCCAGGAAGCCCATCAGGGTCACTTCCCCTCCCACGGCGACCGCCCGCAATGACTGCTCGATGGTGGTCGGCCCGCCGACTTCGACGACGCGGTCGACGCCGCGGCCTTCGGTTAGTTCGCGTGCCCGTTGGCCCCATTGCGGGTCGGTGCGGTAGTTGATCACCGCGTCAGCACCCAACGACTGCAACATCCGTGCCTTGTCTGTGCTGGAAGTCGTCGCGATGACATGAGCCCCAGCAAGTTTCGCCAGTTGCACGGCGAAGACCGATACCCCGCCGGAACCGAGAGTCAACACGGTTTGGCCGGCGCGGAGCGGTGCGGGACCGCCCAGCGCGTTCCAGGCGGTGACACCGGCGCAGGGCAGCGTGGCGGCGTGTTCGTCCGCCAGGCCGGGTGGCACGGCGACGACCGATTCCCGGGAGACCACTTTGTATTCGGTGAGCCATCCGTCCTGGCCGCTGCCGTAACTGTCGGACTCTGCGGTCGCCGGGAGCGGTCCACCGAACCACCTGGGTTGAAATGTCCCGACCACCCTGTCGCCGGGGCGGTAGTCAGCGACGCCTTCACCGACCTCGACGACCTCGGCGACGGCGTCGCTGCACGGCACCAAACCGGTTTTGGCCTTCCGCACGTAGCGGCCCAGCGGGATCGCGATGTCGCGGTAGTTCAGCGAGACCGCTTTGATCCGCAACAGGAGTTCTCCGCGTTCGGGTGCGGGAACGGGCTCGTCGTGCAACTGCAGACCGTCCAGCCCGCCGTGATGATCGAATCGGTATGCGCGCATGGCGACAGTCCCTTCGGATGTGGGTTGGATCAATTCGAGATCGACCCGTGCAGAGCGTCGCGTGGCCGAGGTTGCGTCGGCTTGTTCAGCGATCGCAGTCATCCCACAGCACAACCAATTGCGTGCGGTCCTATTCCCGGCGATCGCACGGCTACCGCGGACAGCTCGAAGATAGCGGGCCGTGGCGAGCGCCGAGGTCAGGGCATTGCTTTGGCCCAGGCCATGTGCCCTTCGAAACCATAGGTTGCCGCCATCGTGCGGTAGCGGTCCCGGTGGTCGCGATAAGCTCTGACGTCGCCGTGTGCTTGCGCCAGCAGAGCGCGTAACCTAGCGACCCAGATGTCGGTCATGACGAACCCGGATTCGGTTGGCGTAGAAGATAAACGCTCGATCAGCGTCTCCGCTTCACCGATATCGGCGGCGGCACTCCTCTTGAGTAGCGCAGTCACGAGCGCCGAAATTGCGGCCCCGCGTAGCACCATTTCGCCGGACGCGATCAGATCATCGACGGTCGCGCGGCCGATTTCGACGGCGTGGTCCAGGTGCCCGGTGTCGGCTTCCATAACTGTCCTGTCGATGTCGACCATCGATACGCCGAGCAGGTTTCGCTGCAGCAGTAGGGCCGCGCGCCCGTCGGTGATGAGCTCTACGCCGGCACTGTGATCTGCTGGTGCGGTGCGCGTGAGGACAAGGCCGCGAGCCACCTGAGCGAGCGCCAATGCCACTGCGTCGCCAGACTTTTCGGCATGGCGCAACACGTCGTCGGTCTCAGCCAGCGCCGCGGCATCGGGTACCAGCAATCCGTTCGCGATGGACAGGGAGTAGCCCTAGGTGATCACGATGACGATCGCCGCATCGGCAAGCTCTCGCTGTATCGCGATGGCGCGTCTGAGATCCGCACGCCAAGAGCGGTCGCCGAGACACGCGCGGGCCATAGCCCGGTAGAGCACCGCGACCGCTAGTGGAGATCCCAACCCCCACCGCGCGATGTTGCCCTTGGATCCGTCGTCGGCCAGCAGATCGGTCACAGCCTGCGCCACGCGCAGCGCTTCGGCTACCTCACCGACATGCAGCTTGGCGAACATCGACGCCGACATCACCACGAAGATGCTCATCGGATCGTCGACGGAATCGAACAGGGCTATCTGTTCGGAAGCCAACCGCGCCGACTCGGTGTGACGGTTGGCCATCGTCAACGACAACTCGGCGCCCGATAGGCCGGCGGCCAGCAAAGCTTGGTTACCGGATGCGGTGCACAGCGTTCGCAGCTCGTCGAATATGGTCTCGTCAACGCCGGTGCCCGCCCGCCACGCTGTCTGGCACAACATCGCTCTGGGGTAACTGCGCAAAGTTGCACGATCGGGGAAATCGGCAGGAAGGGTGTCGGCCACCCGGCGAGCGCGTTCCCAGTTACGCCGCGCCGCAACGACATCGCGCCCCATCAGCCAGGCACCAGCCCGCATGCGCCAGGCGTAGGCGGCGGACAGGTCGTCGGCGGCTTCCCGGTGCTCGCCGATCAGCGCGGCGTTATCGTCGACGGATCCGGGATCCCGCTCCATCACCGTGGCCAGCCGGCGATGCAGCTCGGCCCGGTCGGATTTCAGCTGTGACTCGTAGGCGACCGCGCGGATCAGCGGATGCCGAAACGCGTACTGGGTGCGGGTGCCGGTCATCACCTGCTCGATCAGCTCGGCCTCGATCAGTGAATTCACGTCGGGGTTGGCGACCAGGCTGGCCAGCAATGCCGCATCGTGCCGGGAGCCGATCACCGCCGCGGCGTTCAGCGTCCTTTTCGCTTGGGGCGCAAGCCGATCGATGCGAGCGGCCAGAGTCGCCTGCAAAGTCGCCGGCACCCGAACGTCGGCCACATCTCTGGCGCACCGGTAGCTTCCTCGGCTGCCGTCGAGCACCCCACGTTCGGCCAGGTCCCGCACCATCTCTTCAGCAAAAAATGGGTTTCCGCAAGCGTTTTCGGCGATCAGGGTGGTGAGGTCGGTGACCGACCGGTCGTCGCCGAGTAGCTCAGCGACCAACGCTGAGGTCTCGGAATCACTCAGCGGCGCAAGGGCAAAGGTCTGGGCGCCATCGATAGTCGTCAACGCGCCACGGTATTCGGGGCGATAGGTAATAAGTGCCAGCGACGCGGTTCGGGGAACCACCGCGAGGAGGTCGGCCAGCATGGATTCGCTGGCCTCATCGATCCAGTGCACGTCCTCGATGACGTAGACCGCTGGTGTCCGACGAGACAACACCATGCCCCGGATCAGGGCGGTCAACCGCCGGCGTCGGGCATCGGGATCGATGGCGGGCAGCGTCTCGCCGGGAGCGGCGATACCGAGCAGGTCGTCCAAGAGCAACAGATCTTGCGGGTCGGCGGCGGGATTGTTTGCACGTATTCGGGTGCGGGCCGCGCCGTCGTCAAGGCCCCGTATGCCCGTCACCGACCGCAGCAATCGCGAGACCACCTGAAACGAGACCTCGCTGGTGTGCGATTCGCAGTAAGCCCGCGACACCTCGACTCCGAGTGTTCTCGTTGGCGCGGTGATCTCCTGCACCAACCGGCTCTTGCCGATGCCCGCGGGTCCGGCCAACGCAAGCACGCCGCCATGCCCGCCGGCGGCCCGAGCCAACAAACCTTCAGCGGCGGCGATCTCCCACTGCCGGCCAACGAGGCTCGACGCGGTGCCGACGGCGGGGGCATCACGTTCCGGCACGGCGATCAATCGATGGGCCTGGACCGGCTGATCGTTGCCCTTGATGTGGACCAGCTCCGGCTCGCCGAGGACCGCAGTGCGTTCGACCAACCGCGCGGTGGATGCGCTGAGCATCACACCGTTTGGCGGCGCCACGGACTCCATCCGCTGTGCCATGCCGACCTGGTCTCCGATCGCGGTGTAACCCAAAGCGGCCGAACCGATCTCACCAGCGATCACCTGACCCGAGTTCAGGCCGACGCGTAACTGCAACTCGACGGCATCCCGCTGGCTGACCGCGCCGGCCAGTCGACGCGTTGCCTGCTGCATGCCGAGCGCTGCAAGACATGCACGAACTGCGTGATCCTCCAACGCCGCCGGCGCACCGAACAACGCCATGATCCCGTCGCCGGTGAACTTGTCCAGCGTGCCGCCGTAACGCTGGACGACCGCAGCGGCCAGATCGACAAGTTCGACCATGATTTCCCGCAGGCGCTCCGCTCCCAGCGTCGCGGCGAGATCCATCGAATGAACCACGTCGGCGAACAGCACCGTAACTTGCTTGTACTCAGCCGAGCGGTCCGGGTGTGTGACGGGCATGCCGCACTGATGACAGAACTTCGAGCCCGGTGACAGTTCGGTGCCGCATGACCGACACGACCCCGCCGCCTGACGCGCGCCGCGAACCCGGTCACCCACATCGATATCGTTTCACCGCCGATCTACGGTGTCCGCGATATCGCGGTCAAGCCGACTTGACGGCCAGCGCATGCCCGTCGGGCGGGGCCGGAGTGAACCGGGTGGCCGCGCACCAGCTCCCTGTGACCTCGGACACACCGCGATCCTTTTTGTCGGTATGGCCATACCATAGCGTCATACCGTAGTGGGACTTCACCGAGATGGAGGGCGGCGGCCGTGCAACCGTGGCGCGACAAACTTTCACAGCTTCGAGACGCTGTTCGAGGGCCGGTCTTCACGGCCGATGATGCGGATTACGCCAGCGAAGTGGCGGTGTTCAACACGGCGGTACGGCACCGGCCCGCGGTCGTGGTCGGCGCCGCCGGCGCCGCGGACGTATCCGAGGCGGTGAGGTTCGCGGTCGAGCACGGTCTCTATGTCGCCGTCCTCAACACCGGTCACGGACCGACGGTGCCCGCCGACGCGGATACTCTGATGATCACGACCAGTCGGATGTCGGGCCTATTCATCGACGTCGAAAACCGTTGCGCGCGGGTGGAAGCCGGAGTTCGGTTCGGACAGCTGGTCGACGCCGCCGCGAAGTACGGGCTGGCTCCACTGCCGGGGTCATCGCCGGGAGTGGGTGTGGTCGGCTACACCCTTGGCGGCGGGGCGAGCGCGACGATGGGGCGCAAGTACGGCTGGGCGGCCGACCACGTCACTGACATCGACGTGGTCACCGCGGATGCCCAATTGCGCTGCGTATCAGCAGTATCCGAACCCGATCTCTTCGGTGCGCTGCTGGGCGGGAAAAGCAATTTCGGCGTGGTGGTCGCGATGAAGTTCGCGCTGTTCCCAGTGACATCGTTGTACGCCGGTGCACTGTTCTACTCGGGCGAACACAGCCGGCGCGTGCTGAAGGCCTTCCGCGAGCTCACCGCATCAGCACCCGATGAGTTGACGACGGGATTGGCGCTGCTCAATCTACCTCCCTTGCCCGGCCTTCCGCCCTTCATGCAGGGTCGCTTGACCGTATCGGTACGGGTCTCCTATGTCGGCGACCCGTCCATCGGTGCCCGGCTGATCGACCCGCTGCGTCGGGCGGCTCCGGTGCTGGCGGACGGTGTCGCCAGCATCCCCTACGCGCAGTTCGCCACCATCAGTAACGATCCAACCGATCCCGCGCCGGCGGTCGAGCATTTCGCGCTGCTTCGGGAACTGGGCCAAGACACCGTTGACGCCATCGTCGACGTGGCCGGCCCCGGATCCGGTAGCGCGATCAATATCGTCGACATCCGGCATCTGCAAGGGTCTTTCAGCAAACCCGCGGCTTTCCCCAACGCGGTGGGTGCGCGGGATGCCGCCTATGCCATGTTCGCCCTGACCGTCGTGCCCCCAGGCGACGAAGTGGCGGGCTATCGTAACTCGGGCCGCGAACTTGTTGCGGCGCTTGATCCTTGGCTGCACGACATGGCGAATCCGAGCTTCGTCGGCCCGGCGGACACGCCTGAGGACCGCACCCGCCGGGCCTATGCGCCCGACGTCTACGAAGAGCTGCGGACGGTCAAGGCGAAGTACGACCCGCGCAACACCTTCCGCCTCAACCACAACATCCCACCGCGCGTCGCTGTCTGAGACCGCGCATCGACAACGTCCGCCGGGGTTGCCAAAATCTGGTATTCTCGTACCATACAGCAATGCCCGTTGAACGCCGCGCCCGACGAGTCGGCGGCGCGCGCCGAGTCGCGGCCGTCGAAGCCGCTGCCGCAGTGCTGGCGGAGCGGGGCCATGAAAATACCCGCTTCGCCGACGTCGCGGCGGCCAGTGGCGTCGCCATCAGCACGCTGCAGAACTATTTCGGCTCACGCGAGGACATGCTCATCGAGGCGATGCGGCACGCCACGGAGATGGAGGTTGCCGCGTTCGAGGCGGTGGCCGACGCCGAAACCGATCCCTGGAATCGCCTGGTGGCGATGATAGATCGCAACCTGAACACTCCGTTGCGCAACCATCAGCTGCTCATCGAATTCTGGCGCTCCGGCATTCGCGACGCGGAATTGCGCGACTACGGCGAAGAAGGCTGGTCGCGCTACCGCGCGCCGTTCGTGCGCACCGTCATCGAGGGGCGCGACGCAGGTGTGTTCGCGCCGGTGGTCTCGCCCGAAGACGTCGTCGATTTGTTGTTCGCCACGCTCGTCGGAGCAATGATTCCCCGCGTGCTGCGTTTTCCGAACCCGTCGGCGGATCGATTTCGGACCTCGTTGCTTCGGCAGCTCGCCGCGATGCTGGGCAGAACCGGATACCAGTAGGCCACCCGGCCTGCGATCGTGGAGCCGATCGCCGACCGGGTGGCCGTCGTTGGTTCTCGACGTCTTTAGACGTCGTAGTACAGCGCGAATTCGTAAGGGTGCGGCCGGATTTGGACCGGCAGGATCTCGTTTTCGCGCTTGAAGTTGATCCACGTCTCGATGAGGTCGGGCGTGAACACGCCGCCCTCGGTGAGGTATTCGTGGTCTTCTTCGAGCCGGTCGATCACCGCGGACAGCTGGGTGGGCGCCTGCGGAATGTTGGCGGCCTCCTCAGGCGGCAGCTCGTAGAGGTCCTTGTCGACCGGGGCCTGCGGCTCGATCTTGTTCTTGATGCCGTCCAGGCCGGCCATCAACATGGCCGAGAACGCCAGGTACGGGTTGCCCGACGAGTCGGGGCAGCGGAACTCGAGACGCTTCGCCTTCGGGTTGGTGCCGGTGATCGGGATGCGGACACACGCCGACCGGTTGCGCTGGCTGTAGACCAGGTTGATCGGGGCCTCGTAGCCGGGCACCAGGCGCTTGTAGGAGTTCACCGTGGGG